>DAOVXR010000089.1 GCA_030636065.1 Sedimentisphaerales bacterium
AATCCTGATTTGGACGAGTCCATCAGGGAAAAAATTGCCAAGGCCGTCGGGATCGGGGCAGTCAAATACGCTGATCTCTCCAATAATCTTGTAAGTGATTATGTCTTCGACTGGGACAAGATGCTCGCGATGGAAGGTAATACCGCCCCCTATATGCAGTATGCTTATGCCCGCGTCCGCAGTATCTTCCGCAAAGGCGGCGTCAATGAAGATGATCTGCTCGGCCGAGATCATCCTGTCGAGTTGACGGAACCGGACGAATTAGCGTTGGCCAAACTGCTGCTGCGTTTCGGTGAAGTGGTCGAAACCGTTGCCCGCGATCTGCGGCCCCATCTATTGATTAATTATCTGTTTGATCTGGCCCAGGCATTCAGCGGTTTTTATACCAATTGCCCCGTCCTCAAGGCCGAGCCGTCGGCCCGGACAAACCGTCTTTTACTCTGTTACCAGACCGCTCGTACTATCCGGTGCGGCCTGGGACTGCTCGGTATCGAAACAATCGAACAAATGTAATTTTTTCAACGGTTAGACAGCATGGGCTGAAGCCCATCCTACATAACTATGTCATTCCTGCGTAGGCAGGAATCCATGAACACCCAAAACGTAAATACCAGCGTAATAATGGACCCCTGCTCCCTGCCTTCGCAGGGACATGCTTTCGCAGGGGTGACACATCGGTCAGTTTGAGTAATTAATACGAACCCGCGACATAAAGTCGTGGGCTGGTAAAGAACCCCCGCTTAACAGCGAGGGCTAATGAAAGGGACTGACAACGATTACCCGAAAATTGTGGCTGTGTGGAATACTAATTGGTGTAGTTGCTTTGTCTGGTTGTGATAAATCAGCATCGGAAAAAGACAAAAAGGATAATCTTACTATGACTATGAAAAAAGAATCGTTCGGCAAAACTCCGCAAGGTAAAGAAGTTACCATTTTTACTCTGGTAAATGTCAATGGTCTCAAAGCAAGGATTATCGACTATGGGGCAATTCTAATCTCGATAGAAGTGCCGGATCGTAACGGAAAGTTGGCTGATGTAACGCTTGGCTTTGACAGTCTGGATGGTTATGCCGGAAAAGACAATCCCTATTTCGGTACCACTACCGGTCGCTATGCCAATCGTATCGCAAAGGGCAAATTCACACTCGACGGAGTGGAGTATAAACTCGCTGTCAATAACGACGAAAATCACCTTCACGGCGGTATAAAAGGCTTCGATAAGGTTATGTGGCAGGGGCGACAGTTCCAAACCGACGAAGCAGTGGGTGTCGAATTTACATACCTAAGCAAAGACGGCGAAGAGGGCTACCCCGGTAATCTTTCATGCACGGTAATTTACACTCTGACTGACAGTAACGAACTAAAAATCAGTTACAAAGCCCAAACCGATAAGCCCACCATCGTCAATCTGACCAATCATAGTTATTTCAATCTGGCAGGGGCCGGCAGCGGCGATATTTTGGGTCATGAACTGATGATCAACGCCGACCGGTTCACGGCTCTTGACAAAGAGACGATTCCCACCGGCGAATTGCGCAGCGTTAAGGATTCTCCTATGGACTTTACAAAGCCCATGACAATCGGCTCACGGATTGCCGAGGTTCCCGGCGGCTATGACCATAACTATGTGCTTAACACGTCCGAGAAGTCCCCGGTATTAGCAGCGCGGGCCTTTGAGCCGACGAGCGGACGGGTTCTGGAGATTTATACTACCGAGCCGGGCATTCAGCTTTATACGGGTAATTTCCTCGACGGTTCTCTTACCGGCAAGGCCGGCAAGGTGTACGAAAAGCATTACGGCTTCTGCCTTGAGACCCAGCATTACCCCGACTCACCCAACAAGCCGGATTTCCCGTCTGTGGTCCTTCGTCCCGGCGAAACCTACGAGACTGTAACCGTCCACAAATTTTCGACACGTTAAGATCACAAGCCGGAAGTTTGTGCTACTGTATTTTCTTTTCTTTATTCGCTGTGTGTCGGTTACGCGTTTGATCCGCCGAGTTCGTCTAACCGTCGGGCGAGCGCCTCGTGTTGGGCCCAAAGCTCTAACGGCAGTCGATCACCGAATTTCTTGAAGAATTCACTGACATCGTCCATTTCCTGTTTCCAGGCTTTCGGGTCGATATGGAAAAGTTTTTTCGTGTCTTCGGCTGATATATCCAAACCGGTCATATCGAGATCTGACGAACGGGGAACAAACCCGATAGCGGTTTTTTCCGCCTTTAATTCGCCGCGGCTGCGGGCGAGTATCCATTCCAGGATACGAAGATTTTCACCAAAACCGGGCCACATAATATCACCCTTTTCGTCCTGACGGAACCAGTTCACGTGGAAGATTTTCGGCTGCCAGCGCATTCGCACTCCCATACGCAGCCAGTGCTCGAAATAGTCGGCCATGTTATAGCCGCAGAACGGCAGCATCGCCATCGGATCGCGTCTGATCTCGCCGATTTTACCGTATTGGGCGGCGGTGCGTTCGCTGGCCATTGTAGCGCCGACATAAACGCCATGCTGCCAATCGAAAGACTGATAAACAAGTGGCGCCAGTTGCGCGCGTCGGCCGCCGAATACAATAGCGGAAATATTAACGCCGTGATGGTGGTCTAAACGGAAAGTATGAGACGGACACTGTTCTATAGGCGCGGTAAAGCGACTGTTGGGATTAGCGCCGGGTATATCTTTGCCGTTTTCGTCTTTCATGCCGAGCTTCCAGGGGTTGCCTTTCCAGTCTAATGCGCCTTCTGCGGCTGGTTCGCCTTCGCCGTCTTCCCACCAGACGGTTTTATCCGGGTTTAGTACCACGTTGGTAAAAATGGTATTTTTTTGTACCGTCGTTAACGCGTTCGGGTTGGTCCGTGAGTTGGTTCCCGGAGCCACGCCGAAAAATCCCTTCTCCGGATTGATTGCCCACAGTTTGCCGTCGGTATCGATCCGCATCCAGGCAATGTCATCGCCGACCGTCCATATACGATAGCCCTTGATTTTAAGGCCTTCCGGCGGAATCAGCATTGCGAGGTTAGTTTTGCCGCAAGCACTGGGGAAAGCGGCGGCAAGGTAGTCAATTCTGCCGGACGGCTCTTCGATACCGAGAATAAGCATGTGCTCGGCCAGCCACATTTCCTTACGGGCCATAAAACTGGCGATTCGCAGGGCAAGGCATTTTTTGCCTAACAGTACGTTACCGCCGTAACCACTGCCTACGCTCCAGATTGCGTTATCTTCCGGGAAGTGCATAATAAGGCGACGGTCCAGGTCTCGCTCGGCCTTGCCGTGCAGGCATTTGGTGAATTCACCACTTGTGCCGAGTGCCTCAAGCACTTCTTTGCCGGCCCGCGTCATAATAAGCATATTCAGGACGACATAGATACTATCCGTCAGTTCGACGCCGATCTTACTGAATGGTGAACCGACCGGCCCCATCGAGAAGGGGATAATGTACATTGTACGGCCCTTCATCGAGCCGGCGAAGATTTCTCCCGCCCGTCGATAGCCCTCTTCAGGCGCCATCCAGTTATTATTAGGGCCTGCATCGTCCTTGATTTTTGTGCATATAAAAGTCAGATTCTCGGTCCGGGCAACGTCATTTACCGCCGTGCGATGATAAAGGCAACCGGGGAGCTTTTCCTGATCGAGAATAGTTATTTCGCCGGTAGAGTCGGCCTCTTTAGTCAGTTGCTGCTTTTGCTCTTCACTGCCGTCGATCAAAATAATGTCATCCGGCTGACACATCTGTGCCATCTGTTCGATCCATTCGTTCAATTGTTGATGCTGAGTCCGGGCCATAATTTACTCCTTAAAAAAAGTGGCTATGCCACCCATCTTGCCTAAAACCCCATTTCGCGGGGTTCACTTTTGGGTAGAAGTGGCAGATTTCTTCATAGAAACACTCAAAAACGCTCAAAAACACTAAAAATCGTTAATTTTTCGCAAAAAAATAACAACCCAATTTTCGCCATAACTCTTTTGTTACAAAGGGGTTACGCTGATTTCGGCTGTTTTTGATCTGTCCGGATATTTAGACTATTACTATCCGTTTAGCTGATGATTTCCGGTACAAGATCAGACGATATTATCAGAAATATTCAGTCGTGTCAACAACTTTATCATTCTTTTTCCGGAACACAAAAGGTTCCAAAAAAAAAGGTGGATTATAAGGAAATTTTACGTACAATGGCGCGACCGCGTGAATTGTGGCGGGATGTGTCTATAGAATGTTTGTACAGGAGAATTTAATGTCCATTGATCGTACCTTAAAGAGTAGCTCGGCGTTGACACGGCATCGCAATGTCCTTACCAGAGCCGAACGTATTGAAAAACTGGCTGATGACGGCCTCTGGAGCGAGGAAGATAATTCCGTGTTCGGCCTGCCAAAAGTCGCTAACCGCAAGGCCTCAGTCGGTAAAAAGATCAAAAAGGAAAAAGTCGCCACTGAAGGCGAAGAGGCTGTGACCGAAGGGGAACAAACTTCCGAGAAAGAATCTTAGCGAGTTGTAAGTATGGATTATCTTGCGGAACGGATTAAATGTGTCGATGCCTCCGGCATTCGCAAAATATGGCAGATGGCACGCGAAATGACCGACCCGGTTAATTTCAGCATCGGAGAACCCGACTTCGGGCCGTCCGATGAAGTGAAAGCCGCGGCAATCAAAGCCATCAACGATGGGAAAAACGGCTATACCCTGACCACCGGAATAGACCCGCTGCGAGAAGCGCTGGCTGAGCAGGTAACAAAACAGTTTAACTGGTCGAAGCCCTCTATACTCGTTACCAGCGGGGTGAGCGGCGCGCTACAACTGGCGTTTATGACCCTGATCAACCCCGGCGACGAAGTACTACTACCCGACCCATACTTCGTTATCTATAAACATATAATCAATATGCTCGGCGGAAAATGCGTCTTCATAGATACCTACCCCGACTTCCGAATCAATGCCGAAAAGGTCGCGGAAAAAATCACTGATAAAACAAAATTGATGATAATCAATTCGCCCTCCAATCCGAGCGGGACAGTCTATCAAAACGAAGACCTTAAAGCAGTAGCAGAGGTCGCCCGAAAACATAAAATCATCGTCCTGTCAGATGACATCTACAGCGATTTCAGCTATGACGGGCCGGCTGCCAATATCGCCGGCCACTATGAAAATACCATAGCGATGGGCGGCTTTTCCAAAGCATACGGAATACCGGGCTGGCGGTTGGGCTATATGGCTATACCAGAACATCTCGCTGAACTGTTCGACAAAATGGCAACACTGCAACAGTACACCTTTGTCTGCGCGCCACACCCGTTTCAAATAGCCGCAGTAACCGCACTAAAAAGTGATATATCCAAACACATAGAAGACTACCGCAGAAAACGCGACCTTATCTATAACGGCCTGAAAGATTCGTTCGATCTGGGGCGTCCACAAGGAGCCTTCTACGCGTTCGTGCCGGCGCCGGGCGGTAACGCTACCGAGTTTGTCACAAAAGCAATTAAAAATAATGTGTTAGTCATACCCGGCTCAGTCTTTTCCGAAAAAGATACCCATTTCCGGATCAGCTATGCCATTAGTGATGAGTCGATCAAAAAAGGAATAGAACGGCTTTGTATGATTGCGGGGAATTGAGTGTAAGATAAGAAGAATTCAGAATTCAGAATTCAGAAGAGAAGAAGAGAAGAGAATACAGAAATTTAACCACGGATTTCACCGATTGCACGGATAAGAAAAGGGAATACAGAAAAATAAATTGAACAGAAGATAGCGAAGGAAACGAAGAAGAAAACAGAAGAAATGTGGAAGAAGTGAATCCCGATTTGTCGGGAAACATTCAACGCTCAACATCAAATAAAGAAAAACGCGTGGGCCATAGGCCCACCCTACTTAAACCCCGACATAAAATCAGGGGCTAATACCTCCGCTTGGCAGCGGGGACTGGTAAAATGCGATTTATACTGTTAGACAAAATAACCGAACTGGTGCCCGGCGAGAAAGTCTCGGCTGTCAAAAATCTCTCGCTGGCAGAAGAATATCTGGCAGACCATTTTCCGGCGTTCCCGGTACTGCCGGGTGTGCTGATAATCGAGGCACTTGTGCAAACCGCAGCTATGTTAGTGCGAGTTACCAATAATTTTTCCCATAGCATAATCGTTCTGTCCGAAGCACGGAATGTCAAATACAAAAGCTTCGTTAAACCGGGCAATACAATGAGCCTTTCACTGAAAGCCAAAAAAATCGGCGAAACGGAAAGCTCATTCAGCGGAACCGCCCGAATCGGCGACCAGGAAATAGTAACAGCACGCCTGAAACTGACGCACTTTAACCTGACTGACGAAGATAAATCAATGGCATACGTTGATACGCAAATTATTCAGGAAATGAAAGAAAGAGCACGGTTATTGGGTGTAAGGGTGGACGAGTGAACGGGTGGACGGGTAAAAGAGTGGAAGAGTAGAAGAATGTGGACTGAGGGGAGCTTATGGAACATTACTATATAATATAGGAGGTGGCATAGCCACTTTTTCTGTTCTGCATAGTCGGCAAAAGCCGCTCCCGCTGGTCGCTGGCGAGAATGACAAAATTGCAAGACTGGGATAAATTTTAACATAGGAGATAATAAAAGTTATGTCGATTAGTCGCGAAGAAATTATGGCTAAGGTAAGCGAAAATCTAATGGACGCTTTAGGCGTGGACGACGACGAAGTAACAGAAAAAGCTACGCTGATGGGCGATCTGGGAGCAGAAAGTATCGATTTTCTGGACATCGTCTTTCGGCTGGAAAAAACGTTCGACATCAAAATTCCACGGGAGGAACTGTTTCCGGCAGATAACCTGCTGAGCGGTTCCGAATATGTCGATGACGGCAAACTCACCGCGGCAGGACTGGAAAAACTCAAGGCCGGTATGCCACATGTAGATTTCACCGAGTTCGAAAAAGACCCCGACCTGAATAAAATAAGCGATCTGTTCACCGTCGCTACTATCGTTAAATACATAGAAGGCAAGGTGGAGAGTGGAGAGTAGAGGGAAGAGAAGAAGAATATAAAATATAAAATAGACA
>DAOVXR010000332.1 GCA_030636065.1 Sedimentisphaerales bacterium
AGGTGGATGGGTGGCATGCTTTACGCGTAACTTATGCAAAGCATAAGTAAGCTTAAGCATGCTTTCTCGGTTTAACCATAAAATGGCGATGGCGACGTTCTATTATTCGTCATTGGAACTTCGTCATTGATTCGTCATTCTGGTTTCGTAATTCGTCATTATCCTTGTAGGATGCGATACATCGCGTCATTTAGCTTAGAAACGATACTTTGAAAAAAAATGCTTTTTACAATCCATCGTTATATTTTTCGTGACCTTATAAAAATATTCCTTCTGACCACGGCAATTTTAAGCCTGGTATTGGGTTTGGGTGTGATGCTACAGCCATTGCGTCAGTTCAGTGTCGATCCGGTACGGGTGCCGGAGCTACTGTTCTGCACACTGCCCGTAACTATGACTATGGTACTGCCGATTGCGGCTCTGTTGGCGGCAACCCTGATCTACGGACGGTTGGCCGTTGATAATGAGGTCAATGCCTGCCGTAGTAGCGGGATTAGCTTATTGACCTTGATTTACCCTGCTCTCACCCTGGCCTTGTTGGTTGGCATGGCGACACTATTACTGTCATTCCATGTAATCCCGAATTTTGTCGCGCGTTCGGAGTCTATCATCAAAAGCGACGCTGAGGCGATCATCTATCGTAACATCGAGAAAAAGGGCAACCTCGGAAAAATGTTCCCGAATTATCTGATCCACGCTGATTATGCCGATCCTGAAAACCATCGTTTGCTTGGCGTCGCTATATTGTACCTTGGCGATCAGGGTGTCGAGTGGACTATTACGGCTCAGCAGGTCAATATCGAACTACAGGAGAACGATGGTTCCAGTCAGGTTATGTTGACTTTACATAACGTGATGATGACTGACATCGAGAACAACACTGTCGCCGGGAAGAAGCTGCTTTTTTCCAGACCGGTGCCCCGCTTATTACGTGACGACATCAAATTAAAAAAGCTCGACCAGATCAAGGCGATTCAGGAGAATATGATGTTGTTTTCCCCGATACGCGATCTGATGGAAAGTATTCGTCGTCGGTATCAGGCTGAGTTGTTCTTCGAATGGTGTGATGAGCAACTGGCGCAAAAGAAATGGTGCGATTGGAAAAAGGGGAAATATCATTATCTTGATTTAAGACAGCCTGACCATTATTTGCGAATTTACGCGCACGATTGCGAAATCAGACCTGCGACAACTCCATCCGCCAACCTGCTTGGTGTTGACGCCGAACCTGTCGAGGTAGCCTGGTTTCGTAATTCGGCGGATCGACCGGACAGAATTTATCGATCCCGAAAAACCCGCCTGACTCTCACCACACTGGCATCGCAGCCGGTCGGGCGACTGGTACTCGAAAATGTGCAGTGGAACTATACTGATGATGACCATCTGTTCAACCTGGCGAACTATGATTTCGCCGGAATCGCTTTGGACGACAAAATCGTTCGCTCTGCCGGTAATCTTTCTTTGTCCGGTGATGTTTTACAGGGTAATATCCCGTTGCGTCGTGCGAAACCTTCCGCCAAACTCCGGCAACAGTATAAGACGTTGAAAGAGGAATGCAAAGAGTTGGCGGCCGAAATCATAGCCGAAAAACATTCTCGCCTCGCATTTGGTGTTTGTTGTGTATCGCTGGTGCTGATGGGAGCGGCGTTGGGTATTATTTTTCGTAGCGGCCACCTGCTTACTGCTTTCGGGATAAGTTTTGTTCCCGCCGCTCTTTGTTTGATTACCATTTTCACCGGCAAACACATTGCCGAGCAGAACCCCGAAAATATTGCTTTGGGAATCGCTTTTTTATGGTCTGGAATTGTTATGGTAACCGCCGTTACTGCCACAATTTATAAATCGCTTTTAAAACATTAACCATTATGGAATCGACATCAAAATACGAATTGGCATGGGCACCTAAGATAATCGACCGTTATGTAGCTCGAGAGTACATGATCAGTTATCTGATTGCTATGGCTGTTGTGCTTTCGTTGCGCGTACTGATCGATCTTTTAATCGAGTTTGACGAGTTTGCCGAAACTACGAGCAGTGGAGCCGCACCGGGCGTCTTGGAGGTGATCTATAATATTTTCGGGTATTACGGCCCTAAACTGTTCGAGTATTTTCGTGATTTTTCCGGCACAATTATTCTTTTGGCGGCGGCCTTTTCGCTGGCTCGGCTGACCCGCAACAACGAATTGGTGGCCGTACTGGCATCGGGTATCAGTTTGAAGCGTATCATTGCCCCTATTGTTTTTTTGGGGGTACTGTTGAATATGCTTATGGTATG
>DAOVXR010000086.1 GCA_030636065.1 Sedimentisphaerales bacterium
AGGTAATTATAACAATGACAAAAACAACGGAAGATCAGACGGCCCTGGACAAAATTCGACAGATAGCCGATAAAACCGGCTTGAATATAGCCGGCGGCAAAACTCGCCGAACCTCATCGCGATTTTGCCTTGGTGTGGAGCACGGCGATTATAACGGCACGGAACTGTTTGGCGTGGGAACCGACCGGTTCATCTGGCACGGCTATCGACCGAACGGCACGGACCGGATACGGCTTTACAGTGCTAATTTTCCTGATGATGGTGTTATAGATTTTCAGATCGGTCATGTCCCGGAACCGAAATCGCAGGCAATCGCGAATTCGTGGGGACGGTTTCCATTTGGCGTGGATTACATACTGCGGCAAAACGGGCTGAAATTAACCCAGGGGATCGACGGTGTTATTTATGGTAACATTCCCGGCGGCGGTATGTCGCGGTCGGCATCGCTGACATTGAACCTGATACAATCGTTGCTCGACGCTAACGGTATAGAAATAGATGACCAGTTTAAAATTGTCGATATGGCCCAGGCGGTCGAGAATATTTATATCGGCTCACCTTGCGGGATTCTCGATCAGACGATGATCCAGTTCGCTCGCGCGAATATGGGAACTCATTACGATCCGAAAACGCGTACCGTCAATTATGTGCCGTTGGGCGAGAAGGCGGAAGATTTTCGAATCGTGGTTATGGATACCGGAACGAACCGACCGGGCCTTGAAAAATCTACTTATAAGATTCGCCGCGATGAGTGCGAAGCGTTTGCCGAACTGTTGAAACAATCCGGCTATGATGTCAATTGTTTGGCTGATGTGAAAGATGAAAAAACATATCGGAAGATTATGAATGAATTTCAGAAGCCGAAGCCTGATTTGTGCGCGCGTCTGAAGTATATATATCATGCTCAGGAACGTTTTTATCAGATGCTCCGGGCCTGGAAGATCGGCGACATCGAGACCGTAGGCCGTATCTTCCGTGAGGACGGTATCGGGTTGCGTGACGATTATCGGATTTCAGGGCCGGAACTGGAGACAATGTGCGATATTGCCCGGACGGTATCGACCGTACTGGGCGAAAGAATGCTCGGAGGCGGCGATAAAGGTGCCGCCGGGGCGTTGGTCTGGGCCGAGGGCGTTGACAACTTAAAACAGGCGGTCATCAATGCCTACCCCCGCAGCTATCCGAAATACGCCGACAAATTCGCGGTTCATGTTTGTAAGGTCGTGGACGGCGTCAAAGTCCTGGAGGAAATTTGAGTCTCAGCATTTTCTGTCATTCCCGCGGAGAGCCTGCCCCTGCGAAGGCAGTGGGCAGGAATCCAGTAGGGTGCGATGTATCGCACCATTTGATATAGCCCCTGCTGTTAAGCGGGGGTTCTTCATCAGCCCGGGCCATGCCCGCCATTTACTCCAAAATATTACACCTTATCTTTCATCCAGGGGCAGGACTTTTTTTGTGGGCAGTGGGCGCAGCCATGCTTGGTTGAAACCAGCGGCAGAACAATAAACGAGTTCACCATAAAAACCACAAGCAGCACCAGCAGCCCCCAGGAGAACCCAATCCATAGCCCATACACCCCCGCCGGTACCGGCAGAAGCCAGAGGGGAGCAATAACGGGGATATGCTTCTTGAATTTTTCCGGGAAGCGGTCGCCGTCTTTTTTGGATACCAATTTAGCGGCTATTTGGCCATAACCACACGGACACAGACGCGTACCGTAATAATGGCAATATGGACAAAGAAAAATGATGATCCAGAAAGCACCGATAATGCCATAAAGAAAATAGAGCAAAGCTGTTATCAAAGGCCACGGCGACGGAGTCTGGCTAATAAGGAAAATGATACTGCCAAGAATAATCATTAACAGGTACGGAATACTGTTAATAAACTCCTGTAGATGAGAATGTTTTTTTAATTCGACGTTCATTTCTTCTTTGCTTTCTTTGCTACCTTCTGTTCAATTTATTCTTTTGTATTTTCTTAATCCGTGCAATCCGCGAAATCCGTGGTTAAATTTCTGTATTCTCTTTTCTTCTGTCTTCTGAATTCTGAATTCTTACCACGTTCATATCATCTCCGCTGTCTCGGCCGGTATCCAGGTATCGTCGCCGCTGGTTAGTTCGATCCGCAGCCATTTGGAACGTTTTTCGCGGAGAATAAATTCCGTACCGCAGTGCAGTGGTTCTACGAAGCTTTCGGGGTAATTTATTCCGTCGCCCTGCCGAGCGGTTACCTCGTCCGCGACGATAACTCCCTGAGCATTGGTTCGGTCCGAGTTCACATCAACTGCCACCGATACGGCAAAACACACAGCCACAACCATCCCGACGATTGCCGTCCCAACTGCCCCCCTGCCGCGCCGCCGCCAGATGTACACACTTAATAACACCCAGGCCGATACCCAGGCAAAGCAGCCCAACAGTAATCTGGTTTTGATGCTGAAATCATAATACCAGAAAAACAGGGTTTGCAAAATCCTTTTTTGCGTCTTGAGTTGTACCTCGTCGCGTCGCTGCTCAAGAGCGGTTTGCAGGTTCTTGCGGAGGTTGCCGGCAGGCTCCGAAGCCTCCCCGGCAAATTGTTGTGCCCGACGATAATTCAGGATAGCCCGCCCGACATCTCCCATAAGCAGATAGGCATTACCGATGTTGTAATATAGCGGCGCGTTTGTGATATGTCCTTCTTCGATGATTTTTTTGTATCGAAGGATCGTCTGTTCGTATAGTGTCCTTGCCAGGCCCGGTTCGCTTTTTGCCAGGTCGTTCGCCTGCCTGAACAGTCCGCCGGCCTGGTCCGTTAATTCAACCAGTTCCTGCTGAGTGAGTTTAGCCGAAGTCTGCCCGTTCAATATTATCAGCACCATCAGTACCGAGGCAAAATAATTCGGATAATAATTTTTCATTTTAGTTTTCTTAATAGCCCCTGCTGTCAAGCGGGGGTCTCTTTACCAGCCCCTGCTGTCAAGCGGGGGTCTCTTTACCAGCCCCTGCTGTCAAGCGGGGGTCTCTTTACCAGCCCCCGATGTAAAATCGGGGGACTCTTACTTATGATAGTAGTTTTTCATTTGAGAATTTTATCCAGCGTTTTAACCAATTTTCTTACATCGGCCGGTTCGACAATACTGTCATCGGCGTTCGTTCCGGCAAACTGGCTTTGCTCGCACTGTTCCAATACACGGCAAAACCGTTCGACCGGTTCCTTTTCGTGGCAGACGTTTTGGAGAATTTTCCGGCAGTCGCGTGCGGTAAGCGAGGCCGCTGTGCGATTAAACCGATCGCCGACATACTGACGCATAATATCAGCCATTTCTTGTGGTGCCGAGGCGCTGCGGCTGTTGATCTTTGCCAGCCGGGACACAGTCCTGCGTGAAGCGGACGACCGCCGCCGTGCCTGCCGTCGTTCGGGGCTGTCGTTTGTCAGCCGTCGCACCAGAGACAACACGGCAAACAACACCAGCGGCCCGGCCCATAAAGCCACATAGCCCGGCTGAACCAGCGCTATCATTGGCGAGAACGCCGCATCGGTTAATAATTCCGATTGGTCATACACATTGGCTGCGATACCGCCTCGGACGGCTTCGATCTCGCTTGTTGGTTTTGTAAGGTTCCAGCCTTCTGCCTGCCGGGCGGTAACGTTTTCGGTAGCCGCGACTTTCAGGCTGATAGGTTCACTGAAAATGGTAATATATCGTCCTTTTTCCACATCGAAATAACTTAATGGAATACCGGGTATTTCTTTTATCCGCTCATTTTTTGCCCGGATTGTCTGGGTAAAGATTTTTTGGTTTCCCTGCGTTTTTGGCGTTGATTGTTCGGAAGCGATCTTGAAATTTTCTGCCATACTCTGCAAATCCGGCATCTGTACCTGCTTGAGCAGTTCTCCGCTGATGGTGATGGTCAATGTAATCGGATCACCTACGTTGACTTTAACAGGTTGGGCTGATGTGCTGATTGTATAACGGCCCACCAATCCGTTAAAGTCAGCGGGCCGTCCTTTTTGCGGCAGCGGCCTGACTTTCAGGGTTGCCCCTTTTGCCTGTGCGGCGAAACGTTTATATTCCCGCCGACCGAAAACATCATCGCTGAAAAAACCGCCCCAGGGGTCCCGTCGAGACCTCTGGCTTTGTTCCACCACCTTGCAGATCAGTCGCGGAGGCACCAGTTCAATCTCACCTGCATGTCTGGGAATTAGAATTTTACCGAATATCAATCCGAGGAAATCACCTTTCATCTGTTTTTGCCGGGCAATAATCTCACCGCTCGGCAGCTTAAGACGAATTAGCTCGCCACCACCGCCGGGCGGCACCTGCACATCTTCGGTAATGAAATCATCACTATTTCCGAGAGCCGGTATATTGAAATCAAAATATCCGATTCGCCGCACTATGCTGCTGTGTATATACCAGGTTATTGTCATTGTAATTGGCTGGCCTATGTAACATTCGGTTTGCGAAAGGCTCATTTCCAGGCGCAGCTTGTCATCAGTCATAGGTTTAAGGACGTTGATTGTAACGGGATTGGTCTGGTATGAATAGCCGTCGATTTTAACTGTAACTCCCGGCAGTATGGCCCTGCCGGCCTGTCGCGCGGTAAGTTGATATACCATTAAGTACTTTTTTTCTTCGCGGACGGTTTTTCGCCCGTTAATAGTGATAGAGCTCCTGCTGGAACGGTCCCGGCCTCCCTGATAGCGGGGTGAGAATGATTCAAGATTTGTTATATCAACCTGTCCGGCACCGGCGTACCCATCGATTACGATATAATATTGAAATGTTTCCTGAAGATAGATTTCTTTTTGCGCGCCGGCTATGACGCGTATCGACTCTGCACGTACTGCCGTCGCGATACAGGAAACAAAAATCACCATAAATAATAATATTGTTCTTTTCAACTTTTTCGCTTCTTTTCTACCAATCTTTATCGGCCGGCCGATAACCACCGGCTCTCACTTTAATTTTACGCTGTTCTTTTCTTTCCTTTTCCTCGTTCAGGATGTCCCTCGCTGTAGTGTCGGGCACCGCCTTTTGCTCAGGCTGTTTTTGTTTCTGTTCATCTTTCTGCTGCTGTTGCTCTTGTTTCTCCTGTTGATCCTGTGCCTTATCTTGCTGTTGGTCCTGCTTTTCGTCTTGTTTCTGTTTCTCCTTATCTTTGTCCTTATCTTTTTCCTTATCCTGTTGCTGCTGTTTTTGTTTTTCCTGATCTTTTTTGATCTGGTCCATTATATCTTTCATTACAAGCCTCGTTACAGCAATATTGCGTCGGGCCTCGTCGTCCTGCGGGTTCATATCCAGCGATTCACGATAATTTTTCACAGCGTCCGTTAGTTCTTCCAGTGCTTTTTGCGGGTTCGTATCCCGTTGTTTAATACCCTGTTGGAAGTGGCAGTTGCCCATGTTATATTTGGCCCTAACTACCAGTTGCGTATCTTTGGCCTGTGCCGAGACTTCCCTGTACAAATTGATCGACTCGGCATAATCCTCCAGCTTGTAGAGGCAGTTAGCCCGGTTATATTGTAACGATGGATTATTTGAACCTTCCGGCTGGGCCTGGTCGTACTGCTGGAGTGCTTTCTGATAATTTTGCTGTCGATAAAGTTGGTTGCCCTGTCGTACCAACTTGTCCCGCGTCTCTGCCCGGACATTAACGGCCAATATAGCTAACAGTATCGTAATCAGAAGATTAATTTTTTTTGCGTTCACTTGTCAATGCCTCGATAACCAACAGGCCCAATGCGAGGACCAGGAAAATCTGAAATCGTTCGTCATATTTCACGATCGTTGTCGATTCCAGTTCTTTTTTTTCCGACGGAGCGATTAGTTCACGGTAAAAATCCACCAGGTTGAAATTGCCGGTTTTTACGGGCAGATATTTACCGCCCGATGTGGTAAAGGCGATTTTCCTGAGCATATCACCGTCGAGTTTAGACCAGATTTCTTTTCCCTGATAGGTCAGGAAGGTTTTTTTCCCGTCGGGTGTGGTAATGGGAATACGTTTGCCCTCGTTTTCGTCGCCCAGTCCGATGGCGAAAATCCGCACTCCTTCCTGCGCCGCCTTTTGGGCGGCCTTATCGGGAAAACTTTCATGATCTTCACCGTCGGTAATCAAAATAATATCCTTGTAATCGCGCTGCTGTTGATCGAATACTTCATCGACTGCCTTGCGAATGGCGTCGCCTATCAGAGTGCCACCCTGTCCGACGCTGTCCGGCCCGACATCCGCCATCGCCAGACGCACGAAACCATAATCCTGCGTCAGTGGACAAACAACCGTGTTTGATCCCGCGAACGCCACAATCCCGACCCGGTCTCCGTCTAATTCCGCCAGTAGTTCGTTCAGTTCCAGTTTTGCCCGTTCTAACCGATTGGGATAAATATCTTCTGCCAGCATACTGCGTGAGACGTCCAGCAGAACCACGACATCCCTGCCCCGTCGCTGGATTTTTTCCGGCCGTGGATTCCAGCCCGGCTGGGTCATGGCGATAATAATCGCCAGTGCCGCCGTCAACAGCAGCGCCGCTTTTGTTACCTGGCGTTTAACACTTACATTGATATTTATTCGGCGCAGCAGCTTGTTGTCGGCAAATATCTTCAATGCCCGCCGTTTGCGGTAGAAGCCATAGCCATACACTACCGTTAGAATCGGCAGCATCCATAACAACCACAATGCCTCGTAATTTCCCAATCTCATTACAGATCTAAGCCTTCCATTCCCTTGTAAGTTTTTAGTATCGCCCCAAAGGCTGGGGCTGAAATAGGCAAAATAGTATTAAGAAGCAAGTAAAGTTATCATTCGTCAACTAACAATCACCAGACCGAGAAAAAATACTCTTTTTCGGGGTGGATAATTTTACTTTTTTTATTTTTACTACATAATTGACTTTCAGGTGAAAGCAAATTAAGTATGGCCAAAAGACTATATACAACACCTAATAATATAAAATATCATGCTTTTCAGTTTGTTGCTTTCACCTGCTGAACAGCCTCTCTTGTAAAAAACAAAAACATGATATTGCCAAAAGTCTTAATCGACAGTAAAAACCTGCGATTTCAGGTTCATCTTGAGGCCGCTCTGAACTTATGACGCTGGCGTCAAAAAGTCAAATTCGGAGCACCGAAAAAGGAAG
>DAOVXR010000014.1 GCA_030636065.1 Sedimentisphaerales bacterium
ATAATATCGATAGTATCTGCCGACGGTTCAGAGATTCGGCAAACGCCTGACCTCGTGTTAGTCGAGGACTCGCCAGGTGGGTGGGGCGAGTTCAGGTATGTACCAGGGGCTGTTACAGTGATGGCAGGTTTGCATGTCCGGGCGGCGGAGATTACCGCAATTGGGGCATGTAACCATTCTGATCTTCGGGCAAGTAAGACGGTAAGTAATATAGGCGGGCAGGCTTAGACAAATAACACCGATACGCCAATATTGCCGGGCCGATCTGGATAGTCCGACAGCCGTGGCGTTGCGGGCCACACGCCAAGACAGGATAACACTCAGCAGAATCGAGGGCGAAATAATTAAAAAGGCACCGAAGAATCGCAGGATATGACTGTCGCCTTTATCCCTGCCGTACATGCCAATAAATGAATTGGTATTAACGAACAACGCCTGCCGGGCAGAGATCGCCTCAAAAGAATCAGCCGTGTAAAAGGCGGCTATACTTAAGATAGGCGGATGAAGATTTTCGAGCAGATACCGCGATACAAGGTACAACGGACTACCCGCGCGATTAAATCCCATCATGCCTAAAGATGATCTCTTATTTGCGGCTCGGCCGTCTTTGTCGAAAAAAGTCATTTTCAGCATTAAAAGATCACGACCAAGATTGGTTACAGCCATGCCAGCGTATTCATCGTCAGTAAATAAAGGTACGACTTTATATGCCAGGAGGTTTTTAGCTGGTTTTTTTATATCAGGCCGGTAGCCCGACATAGGTAAATGTAAATCGCCGGCACGGCCGATGAATTTCAGAGTTTTGCGGTCGAGCCTGTCAATCCGGCCGGTTTCGTCCAGAATTAGTATGACATTGCTAAACAGTGGCTTTTTTTTCTGACGCGAGCTTTGGCGTTCTTTTGGAGATAAGTGAAAAACAATCGCATAAGGCATCTTTTCAATTCTGTCGATTTGTACCGGATTGTATTGGCCGTCCGGCGCGAGTTCATCGCCCTTGGCTACTAATTGTTTGACAAAATCGAGACGGAAAAATCGCCTTAACTTTTGGTCAAATATGACTGTTTGGGCAGGCCTGGAGGGTTTTTCCTTGATAAAGCATCCGGAGAATCGGCCGAGCGACTCGTCGGTGGTTTTGGAAAACCCGTCCGGCCCGACATAGGCGATAATGTCTTTGATCCAATGTTTGTCCTGTTGTCTTATTTCATAATATACGAACTGGCCAAGATTTTCATCGAAGTATGCGCCCTCTTTAAGACGGCGTAATCTTCTCGGGGGAACTTGTCTATATCTTCTCCAGAGAGTCCCTGCTGGTGGTTCTCCGAGTCGTTCAAAGAAGCGAATGTCCTGTGCCGCCCCCAGGCTTTCGTACAGTGCCACGTTACTTATTTCTGCATGGGCTGAATAGCCCTGGCTGAGCTTTTGCCCTTTTTCCGATCGATCAAGAGTGAAAGCTGTACACTTGCTATGTTCAATACCAACACTCTCATAGAATATTATCTGGGCCGTCTTTCGGGCGGCAAAGAGGACTATCGAGATCAATATCAGCGATAATATCCCGACACACAGAACCCTTACGGGGTATTCTTTGGAAATATTCGTGTTCATGTTCTGTTGTTCCTTATAGTGAAGCCGTAGAGTATTTTTGCCACGTCCGAAACATAGCGGCGCCTGCGACCACAAGAAGTATAAGATTACTTTGCAGACCAAATCCTTTGACAATAACCAGCGCTATCAGTACCGCGACAAGAAGTATGCTGCCAAGAATCGGCAGGAACCTGTTGGCCGAGAAGCCTATCAGTAGTCCGATGGAATAACAGGCCAGGTTGACCGTGGTGGCTGTAACAAATAACATAACCATAAATGTGATGTCGAACGGAACAAGACTTGGAAAACGAGCCAGCGGGAGCGCATAGGTTATCGCCATTGCCAGAAGTATCAATAGGAATTGAGATGAGCCGACAATTATTCTGGCCGTCAGGATACGGCTGCGCGAGGTAGCCAGAGTACACAGAAACGCTGATATTTTCCCGCTATGATCGCTATACATCTGCTTTGAGCCTATACCAGCCGAGATAAACGGTAATATAAATATGGGCATCCAGAAAGCTTCATACATTACTGGCAAAACGCCCGTCGGCGGTATATGTTGCATACGGTAAACCGTCTGCGTGATTACGCCGGCAACCACGCAGAACGCAAAGAGCAGCGGCAAAGCAAGAAAAGGCAAAACGGATAGAAATTCGCGTTTTATCAGAGTCAACATTGATAATATCTCCTTGTTCATAACAGAACCGGAGCCTGTTCCGGTTGTGTACATTCGATGAAAATATCTTCCAGGCTCATGGGGATTTCATCACAGCTTTCGGGATGATAGGTGTTCAGGAGCGCCTGTTTCTGTTCGTTCCAGTTGGCGGTAGTGATTATCATTTCACGGGCCGATACCTGTTGATGGATGATTTCCGTCAGGTGAAGGTCGGCAGGGGCGGCTTCAGGGAAGATAATCCTCAGCTTCTTAATACGACTTTTAAGATCGTCCAGCGAACAATCGACAACGAGTTTGCCGGCTACCATAATTCCGACCCGGTCGGCGATCCGTTCGACGTCGCTCAATATGTGCGAACTGAACAGAATAGTACGTCCGTCGCGCTGGATGAGATCGATGGCAAGCTCCAGAAACTGCCGTCTTGCTATGGTGTCGAGTCCCAGTGTTGGATCGTCGAGTATGAGTATCTCCGGACTGACGGCCATCGCCAGTGCCAGGTTCAACTGGGCACGCATACCATTAGAAAGCTGTTTGATCTTACGGTCCATCGGCAGGCGGAAAGTCTTTATCAATTGCTCGAAAAAGCTCTGATCCCAATGCAACGAAAGACCCCGGCACAGATTGACCAGTTTAGCCACCTTGTAATTCTGGATGAGATGGTGGCCCTCGGCAACATAACCGATTCGGCCATGGTCGCGGGCGGAAAGCCGGCTGGACTCAACACCCAGTATGTGTGTTTGGCCTCGCGTGGCAGGTTCCAGGCCCATAAGTATCCGGATGAGAGTGGTTTTGCCCACGCCATTACGGCCCAAAAGGCCATAAATACAGCCGGGCGGAATACTCAGGTTTATGCCGTTTAGAACGCAACGGCCATCGTAATATTTGATTAGATTCTCAATTTCAATCGGTTTTTCATTCATATTCCTGTTCCATTTTAAGCGATTTTGAATCTATCCAATGTCTGATTAAACCAATCTGTCATTGTTCGTTTATCGATCCGCATTTGTACCACATCGACAACCAATAACTCCAACTGACGAAAGATTATCTTTTTTCGCACGGCCCCACTGAGATTACTGTTCAACTCCGCGACAAAGGCGCCCGAGCCGGGTTTGGTAACAATGATACTCTCCTGCTCCAACTGACGGTACGCCCGCGCGATGGTGTTGGGGTTGATCAGCAGCACAGAAGCCAATTGCCTGACCGTGGGTAGTTTTTCGCCCTTTTTGAGCCGTCCAAGCGCTATATCACGTCTGACCTGGTCGATAATCTGCTGATAAACCGGTCGTTTGGAACTGTTGTCGATTTGAAAGTGCATTTTATTATCCTGACAATTGTACTAATACCATTAGTACAATTATACACCAGATTCAGCCATTGTCAAATAAATCTGTAAAATTTCCCCAAAATTGACGCCAGCGTCAAAAGTACTTTTCCCACTTGATTTTGAAGCGTTGCCGTTGTTTTCGCGGCGTTTTTCGGACTTTTGGCGGTTGCATCAAAATTATCAGAAAACCACGTGGAGTAAGACCCCACCCTACCTAAATCTGTGAGCGGTTTTAATCACAAGCTGGAAACTTGCGCTACATTGGTGATCCAGCCGCCGCCGAGCAGAACACAGTCGCTCTCGTTATAAAAAACCGCTGCCTGGCCGGGGGTAATCGCGCTGACGGGTTCAGCAAAATCGACCATTACCCGATTAACTCGGCCGTTTTCATCGGCCAATGGCGTAACCGTACCGGCTGCGCCGCGATGATTGTACCTGATTTGTATTATCACAGTGAACGGTTCTGTCGGTATTTGTTCGATTAACCAATTTACCCCATCGGCCCAAAGACGATGCTGAAGCAACTCGTCCCGGTTACCCAGTATAACAGTATCGCTGTCCGCGTCCAAACGTACCACATAGGCAGGTTCGCCCAATGCTATCCCCAGGCCTCGTCGTTGTCCGATGGTATAATGAAAAACACCCTGATGCTCGCCAAGTATGTCCCCGTTAGTATTTACCACCTTGCCAGACCGAGACAATTCAGGTGCCTTCGCCATCACCAGCCGAGCATAATCGTCGTCCGGGACAAAACATATCTCCTGCGATTCACCCTGTTCAACAGCAGGCAGGTTCATCTGTCTGGCCAGTTCCACGACCTGTGTTTTAGTATATTCGCCAAGCGGAAAAATAATCCTGTCCAGCCTGTCGCGGGCAATATCAAACAGGGCATAAGATTGGTCTTTGGTCTTATCAATTCCACGGCACAAATGTTTTTTGTCGTTGTTATCCAAAACAGTTCGTACTTGCGCGTAGTGTCCGGTAGCGAAATAGTCGGCTCCCTGCTCAACGGCGTAGTCCATAAGCTTTCCGAATTTCAACTGCCGATTACACATCACGCAGGGATTAGGGGTTCGGCCACGGCGGTATTCATCTACGAAATAATCAATGATATGTTCCAGGTCCTTTTGCAGGTCCAGGACTTCAAGCTCGATCCCCAAATGTGATGCGGCTTCCCTGACATGAAAGACTTTTTCGTCCGCGTTATCCGTCAAGCCCGTATCGTACCGCGAGGTCATACAGCCGAGATGCATAAATACACCCGTTACCTCACAGCCGCTTTGCAACAGTAGTCCGGCCGATACACTACTGTCAACCCCCCCACTCATCGCTACTACTACCCGATCCTTTTTCGACATTATCTTCTTTGCAGTGAAAACGCGGGCCACAGGCCCGCCCTACTTAAGAATCCCCCGATTTCACATCGGGGGCTGGTAAAGAACCCCTGCTTGACAGCAGGGGCTATAGCCTGTGAATGCTTACACATACACAAATCATTTTAGCGGATTATTTTCCGCTTTGAGTCGTCTTGTCATCAAATCAGTAATTGCCTGGCCGGCAGATTTGCCTTCGAAGATTATCTGATAAACGGCAGCGGTAATAGGCATTTCCACATTATGTGTACGACACAATTCCATCAGGCCGCGGCAGGTATTAACGCCTTCGACCTGGCCGGGAATTATATCGAGTGCCTCCTCGACGCTACTGCCCTTTGCTATCATCTGGCCGAAAGTACGATTTCTGCCGCTTGGACTAATACAGGTTGTTATCAGATCGCCCATCCCGCTAAGACCCGCAAAGGTTTCCGCATGTGCCCCCAAAGCGACTCCCAAACGAGTGATTTCCACCAGTCCACGGGTCAGTAGTGCGGCTTTGGCGTTATCGCCTGCGTGCAGACCGTCGATAATACCGGCTGCAATGGCGATCACATTCTTCGTCGCCCCGGCTAACTCCACCCCCACCACATCAGAATTAGTATAAATCCTGAACCAATTAGTGGAAAAAACCTTTTGTACCAATTGCGCCAATGTCGGATCGAGACTGGCTGCGGTGGAAGTGGCAGGCAGAGACCGGGCCAGTTCAGCAGCGATATTAGGGCCTGAAAACACCGCCATAGAACGAGCAGAAACGATTTTGCTGATTATCTGGCTCGGACGTTGCAGGGTTTTGTTTTCAATACCCTTGGTAACCGAGACAATCGGGGTGTGAGGGGGTAAATATTCGTTCAGACGCTCCCATATCGAACGCAGAAAAACGCACGGAACAGCCGAGACAATCATTGCCGCATTCTGAAAAACCGTCTGTTCGTCGGCAGTTAATTCGACGGATATTGGAAGCCGTGTCCCGGCAAGAAAGCGGCGGTTCTCGCGATGCTCCCGTATCTGCCGAATCTGTTCGTCATTATAGCCCCAAAGATTCACATTATAGCCTTTTTTGGCCAAAATAACGGCGCACACGGTCCCCATCGCTCCATCACCTATAATTGTTATCTTCTCAGGCATGCTCATCATTGTAAAAGACAAGCGAGTTTCGTCAAGTGATTAAAATCAAGAATACCTATCTCTTATAAAAGCGACTTGTCCAATCCACGCTGAACCGGTACACTTAAAAAAATGAACATCAATAAACAACGAAAAATAGCGGCAATTCTCAGCGTTCTCAAAGAATCAGGCAAGCCCATAGGAAGCAATATCATCAGTGAACAACTGACCAGTATGGGATTCGATCTGCGAGAGAGAATGATTCGCTATTACCTCAACCTGACCGACGAAAAGGGAATGACAAAAAATCTCGGCCGACGCGGACATGTCATCACTGATCGAGGCCGAAAAGAACTGGACGTTGCCGTGGCAATAGATAAAGTCGGGTTTGTCAACGCGCGTATCGATGATCTGGCATATCGGATGGATTTCGACGAATCCAGTATGACCGGAGCCATCATTATGAATATGTCCACAGTAGAAACCGACAACCCACAACATGTAATCAAATTGGTAACCGATATTATGACGGCCAAGCTGGGTATGGGGGCCTATCTACAAATCGTCCGGGCCGGAGAGACTATTGAAAATCCGGCCGAAAAAGTGCCGGACAACCACATAGTCATAGGCACCGTTTGCAGCGTAACGATTAACGGTATTTTGCTCCGCCACGGAATCCATATGAGCAGCCGTTTCGGCGGCCTGCTGGAACTGAACGAAGGAGTGCCCGTCCGATTCAGTCAAATCATAAATTATAACGGCTCAACCATAGACCCACTGGAAATTTTTATCAAAGGCAAAATGATGTCCGTTATACAAGCCGCCCGAACGGGCACAGGCAGTATAGGCGCCAGTTTTCGCGAAATTTCTATCGCGGCACTGCCGGACGTCAAAAGAATTATCGGAAATCTTGAAAAAATCGGACTGGGCGGCGTCCTGATAATCGGAAGACCCAATCAGCCCCTTCTCGATATTCCAGTCAGTACCGGCTGTGTCGGAATTATAGTAGCCGGCGGGCTGAATCCTATCGGGGCGCTCGAAGAAAGCGGCATAGCCACCGTCAATCGATCTCTGCATAATCTCCGCGATTTCGATCAACTCGACCACATAGAAACTATCGATAGGTAACGCGTGGGTCAAAGCCCCACCCTACTTTTCCCTTTTAGGCAAGGCTGTGCCAGAAGGCCAGCCAAAAAGGCATAGTAACAACGCACAGGATATAACTAACGAGCATAAGAGAACTGATCTTTTGTTCGTCGCCCCCGTAATTGCGAACCTGTAAAATCAGGCCGGTCGCCGGCGGCGCAGCAGCCTGCAACACAAAAAAATCGGCCAATAACGAATAAGATGCGCACCATTGAAAATAATGCAGTATCAAAATCACGGCCATCGGAGTAACAAAAAGTTTGACAGCCAATACACGAACGGCATCATACAAATACGGCCGCAGACGAAACGCTATGCTCCCCAAAATCGCGCCGAGAATAAAAGAAGCCAAAGGAACCGTCGCGCCGCCCAGCAAATCAGTTGCCTTTAAAATACTGTGGCAAATATTATGATCAGGATTGGTCAGAACACGGCTCAATCGAGTAAAAACAAAAAACAGGCCCACGAGATTCGCCATAAACGGCGGAGTCAAAAGACCACGCCAACTCATTTTATCCCTTGCGCCCGAAGTGGTAAGGTATTTGCCGAAACTCCATAAAACAGGACTCATGCCCAAAATAAACAAAAAACAGTAAAGAGCGAATTTGTCAAACTGGTCGGCATAAATTACCGCGCCGACAGGTAAAATCAAATAACCGGCATTCTGAATACTGGACAAAGCGAGCATGTTCTTTTTGTCGGGCAGTTCACGGCGAAACGCGACGGCAGCCACGAGAATACTGAAAGCAATCATCACCACAGCCGATACAGGCAATATCCACCAGAAAGTAAGCTCGCCCGGATCGAAGGTCTGAACAACATTAGAAAAAATCAAACAAGGCAAAAACACATTAACAGTTACAGCAGTGAGGCTCTTGATCTGCTGCTGGGTAATAATACCCCCGCGTACCAACAGGCCGGCTGCTACGATAATAACAAAGACGCGCAGAACAGCTAAAAACGTCTCAGAAAAAGCAGTTGTAAATATCTCAAGCATTGCCCGTATCCCAAGCGTTAATTCGTTCGCAAAAAATCAAACCGCTCAAATGATGCGATACCGCACCCACTTAACTAAAATACGAATAAAAGAAAAAAATAGCCACAAAAAAGTACAAAAATAAGAAAGTTGTGAACTGTGAGAAATACAGAAGGCAGAAGAAAAGAATATTTTAGCCACGAATGAACACGAATAATCACGAATAAATAAAAGAGAAGAAGAAGGCAGAATACAGAAAAGACATTGCAGGCGAGACGCCTGCGGTACAGGTTTAGATTATTGCTTCATAAACGGTTAAGGTTTGTTGGGCGATTTTTTTCCAGGTGAGCGGTTGTGCGGAGAGTTTGGCGTTTTGAGCGAGCCTTTGTCGTAACGGTGGATCGTTTATCAGGCGGGTGAGCTGCTCCGCCAAATCGGACCGGTCGTGATTTAAGAGTAATCCGTTCCGATTGTGCGTGATGACTTCAGGGATACCGCCGACAGGGGCAGCAACAACAGGAAGTTGAGCGGCCATGGCCTCGACGATGGTCAGCGGCAAACCTTCATTCAAAGAAGCGTTCACGAAAATGTCAGAGGCGGCGTAATAGTCCGTAATAGCGTGGTGGTGAACAGGCCCGGTTCGTATAAGCCAGGGAGCAGGCTCAAAACCATCACCGGGAATGGTAATGAGTTTCAGGGCCGGTAAGTGTTTGTGAAGCTGTTTCATTGTCGCGGTTACAGTGGCGGCGCCCTTTACCCTGTCGGCACTACGCCCGATAAACAACAAAGCAATATGTCCATCTCCAATGCCAAGACGTTTTCTGGTCTGGCTGCGAGTGTCAGGCGAAAGATGATCGGCTGTAAAACCGTTCAAAATAGTGGTGATTTTGCGCGGTGAGATTCGAAACAGTTTCAGCGAATTGTTACGAACATAATCACTGACGGCAATAACGTGGTCGGCGCGGCGGCACCATACAGCTTCGATAAGTGTGGACGAATAGCATCTCCAGTTAAGCCAGGCGTGACACGCAAGCAGATAACCAAACGCAAAATTGTGTATTGTGTGAATATGGCGACAGCAGCGATAACGGTTCAGCAGTACCTTGACGAGGTCCACGGAGATGAGTCCGCTGTGGGTATGGACAATGTGGTATCGTTGAGGGTTGAGGGTTTTAAGGTTCAGGAAATTGTGCCGGGATACATTTTCCGGATGCGGGGTACCGTTGCCAAACACGTCAACTCGCGGTCCGAGTTGACGCAGAGCGTGGGCAAGAGAAAAAATATGCTTCTCCACACCACCGTGGTTGTTCAGGTCGAGAGGAACACAAATCGCAATATTCATGTTGTCGTGTACTGACTGCTCCATAAACAGATTATCGGGCACAATCGGCTGTGAGCGTAAAAAATAACACAATGCGATCAAACACACGCTATAAGCAGTCTTGTCTTGCGAAATGATGCCCGGTGGGTATAATAACCGGAGTTTCGGCAAGTAGGCAAGTTTGCAGGAATAGTGGTCAGTAATATAATTTTGCATGGTTCCATACCAAGGGTTATACAAAAGCACCTCTGGGAAATACAGAAAGGTGACACCCGGGGCTATGTGAAAAATTGCGGTAGTGAATTGGAGAATAACGGATGATCAAGGTTCTACAGAACTGGGAAGAAATCGGCCAGGCAAGTAAGTATTTGGCCCTGCGGGACCTGCCCCGGCACAAGACGTCCGAGAAGGACTGGGACCTGTTCCATTTGCAGTCAGTCAGCTCATCGCTGGATCGCGGGGGGCGGATCGTGGACCTCGGCTGTAGCGGTGCGTATTCGCTGAAATTGCTGTGGGCAATGGGATTCGAGGACTTACATGGAGTGGATTTACATATAGATATTCAGAGCAGGTGCAGCCAACTTGTGCGAATGTGGCGAAATCGGACACTCAAACGGCCATTCAAACTATACCGACAGGACCTGACGGATACACGTTTTGCGGCGGATAGTTTCGATTTGGCGACGTGCGTGTCCGTAATTGAGCATGGAGTGAACTTCGAGAAGTTTTTGCGAGAGTCAAATCGTATTCTCAAAACAAGCGGGATATTGTTTGTGAGTGCGGATTATTGGCAGGAGCCAATTGACGTCAGTGATGTTTCAGAACAGTTCGGGCAGGAGTGGAAAATTTTGTGCAAAAAAGACATGGAGGATTTTTTGGAACTTGCCGGTCGATGTGGATTTGATCTGTGCGAAGAGTCGGCAATTCCGAGTTGCGGCAATCGTTGTCTAATATGGCAAAAAAAAGAATTCACCGCGATTGTGATAGCACTGCGGAAGGTTGGCTGACAGCCGACCGCGTGGGGTAAGACCCCACCCTACAGCATAAGCTACGCGTAAAGCATGCCGCCCATCGATTAAGAAAGCAGGCGAGACGCCTGCGATACAGGTTTTTCAACGGTCGCTCTCGGCAATGCTGTTCAAGAGTATTTTCAGTTCATTAACTCGCTGTGGCTGCTTAGCGGCGAGGTTTTTTTTCTCATAGGGGTCGTCAGCAAGATTATACAGTACGAATCGTCGGCCGGTTTTATCGGTAATCAGCTTCCAGTCGCCTCGGCGAACAGCGATACTGCCGGGGGTTTTCCAATACATATCGCGAGGCTGAGATTTACGGGTTTTGCCTGAAATCAGGGGCCAAATATTACAGCCGTCCCACTTCAGGTCTTTTTTCGGTTGGTATCCAACCAACGAACAAAGTGTCGGCATCCAATCCACTATATGGACGGGAGCGGAAAGGCTGCCGGGTTTTATGACGCCCGGCCAACAAGCCAGAGCCGGGACCCGAATACCGCCCTCATATAAATCGCCCTTCCATCCACATAATGGAAGGTTATCGCCCAAAACAGTATGCGGCTTGTCAGCATAGCGGCCCTGATAATGCATTTTGCTGCGCCAGCTTTTCTGGCCGCCGTTATCACTGATGAAGACGATCAGGGTGTTTTGGTCAAGGCCTGAACGGTGAACTGCCTTAACAATTCTGCCGATTCCGTCGTCCATGTGAGTAACGCTGGCGGCGTACCAGCGGCGGGAGGCAGACTCGATTTTTCTATACATCGAGGTCCACTTTTCCGGTTCGGCCAGCGGATAATGCGGCACGCTGTAAGCGACATAAAGGAAAAACGGTTTTTGATGTTCCGACTCGACAATACGGACTGCCTCGTCGGTAATCAGATCGGTGGCATGGCCTTCTTCATTCAGATACTCATCGTTACGATGCCAGGCACGGTCGCCGGTTTTATAACGATGGGTATAAGGGTCGATTTGGCCGTGGAAATAGCCGTAGGAGGAATTGAAGCCATACTTCAATGGCGTGTGTTTCGGGGGTGAACCCATGTGCCATTTGCCGGTAATAGCTGTGTCGTAACCGCTATTGCGCATAGCCGCCGCCAGGGTAACCGTATCATCGTCAAATATTTTGCCATAGGCGGGGGACGTTACGCCGAAGCGGCTGGGATAGCGGCCACTCAACAGCCCGACACGTGTGGGAGTGCAGGTCGCCATTACATAATGCTGATCGAACCGCAGGCCTTTACGAGCCAATCTGTCGAGGTTGGGAGTTTTGATTTCTGAGCCGTGATAACCTATGTCGGCCCAGCCCAAATCGTCGGCAATGATGTAAATGATATTGGGGCGTTCGGATGTGTCGCCGGCCGATTTAATCGCATTGCCGCCACACTCACCGAATGGAGCGCAGGCAACCCCGGCTGCCGCGGCGGTCAGGCGTAAAAAATCCCGTCTGTTATAACTTACCTCTGCTGACATGATATTCCTTTCAATATTGTGCTTTTTCAACCGCCAAGGTATATATCCGGCGGTCTTCCTTAATATATTTTCGTTCGAAGTTGGTACCGACCCATTCGCCCTTCTCGGCAGTGTCGGCTGTAAGAAAATCAATCTTCCGAAACAGTGTCGCAATCTGCGGGTCGCGAAGAAGCAAATCGCTGATAATCACGAAATAATCCGCATGGTCGGTGGCAAGGTGTAACTCGCCGCTTTTTATCAGGCAGCGAAAAACATGTTTGAGGTTCGCCGAAGTGAAAAACCGCCTCTTATGATGGCGTTTTTTGGGCCAGGGATCAGGGAAATAAATGTGCAACACAGCAACTGACTCGTCCGGCAGGAAACGACCGATAACATCTCTCGCGTCAGCCCTGAGTATGCGGACATTAGTCAATCCCCATCTGCGAATACGATCCACACTATAACGATAAAATTCGTTGGCCCACTCGATTCCGAGGTAATTCAACTCCGGATGCGCTCTCGCCTCGTTCAACAAAAAAGTGCCTTTACCCGAACCAATTTCAAGATGGAATGGTGCCGGCCGGCTGAATAATTCTCCTAAGTCTATGCCATCTATACACTTATCAAGATCAACCGCAATGTATTCATTGGTAAAAACCAAAATTATATCCTTCTTACATGTAGTCATCGTAGATTTTCAACCCTATAATATGGGAGACTGGTTTATTTGGCAAGGGCCGGAATGGATTCCGCCCGGACATTATTTTGTCGGGCAGGGGTTATAGAATCCAAATCCGACAGAAACGCCGTAACGAAAGGCTTAAAGCAGTCTTTTCGGCAAGCCGATTATCAAAGTAAGTGCATTGTGTCAGAAGATGTTTTTCTCAGCCGGTATTTATGGCCGGTGTGCAATATGGAGCGACTGATGGCAAAATTACTGTTACGAAAATTTCGGCGAGTCCTGATAGACGTCAATACCCAATATGACCTGATATTCCAGGGCAATAATGATAAATCCGAATTGCTGCGTAATATACGCCGATTATTTGCCTGGGCACGGGTCAACCATATCCCTATCATATCAACAGCCATGGTACGCAGAGCAATGAGTTGTCCTGAAGCGTTCAAGAATTCCAAGCCATTGTGCTTAGAAGGCACGGCAGGTCAGAAAAAAATTCGCTATTCCATGGTGACGGCAAATGTTACGTTCGGTCCGGACAACCGGCTTGATCTGCCACGACATCTTTTAAGCGATTATCAACAGATTATTTTTGAAATTCGCAGCGATGACCCTTTCTCTCTGCCGCGTGCAGATCGGTTACTCTCCGAACTGCGGTCGGATAAATTCATTGTGTTCGGATTCGGCCTGGAAAGCGGCATCAAACATACCGTGCTGGAACTGATGAGACGCCGGAAAAAAGTAACCATCGTGGAAGACGCTATCAGCAGACACGGATGCGTCGATTTCGAGATGGGACTGAGAAAACTGGAGATCAAAGGCGCCGTCCGGGCAAATACCGCCGATCTTGCCGGAGTAAGCCGCCTGAACGGCCATGCCGGCAATCAACAACCCTGGCAGTCGCCAATGATCATCAACGCCCGAATCGGATAAAGGAGTGGTGAGAAAGAAAGAATTCAGAAGTGAGAATTCAGAATTCTGAATTGAGGATTTTTCATAATTAAGCAACTGTTTGTAAGTCTTTTTGTACCAAGTACTGATGAGCAAAAAACACCAACAATTTCAAATCTACCCAACGACGTACACGATGAAGATGTCTGGCATGGTAGGGCAA
>DAOVXR010000344.1 GCA_030636065.1 Sedimentisphaerales bacterium
ACACAACTTCTCGAACAGTCCGAATCGGGGAGCGGTAATGGTGATCTCCCGGTCAATGAAATTGCTGTAGTATGTCGGCTGATGATAGCGTTTCGTTTGTTTGATCAGCCGCACCGGCGGACTGGGCACATGTTCCAGCATAGGACTGGCTTCCAGGCACAGCAGGCTCAGATCGTGTACTTCGTCGATCAGTCCCACAGCCATACGCCGCAGCACCGGGCCGTAACTGCGCAGTGCTTCACTGTCAGCCAATTGAACCACTCGCAACTTTGTCGGCTCCGCCGGCTTACCAACAGCCGTACCCTGCGGCGTCTCAGTACCATTCGTTGTCGATTTTGTATCAGTCATTTTCGCTATCTTCTGTTCAATTTTTTCTTCTGTCTTTTCTTAATCCGTGAAATCTGTGAAATCCGTGGTTAAATATTCTTTCTGTTTTTCTTACCTTTGTTTCATCTAAAAAATCATTATCTCACATGGCAATATAAACAAAGTTTGTTCCTGACGCAACATAGCCCCAAAAGAAAGGGCCTGATGCAATGCTTTTCTTAAACTGTGATTGCTAAGCTGTTCCTTTGGCAAGTTGCCGTTGAACCATGATACATATTGAGACAGCGCGTGAAGTTTGCCGAGTGTCGCGCTCGGATTGCTGCCGGGAGTTCCGGCCTGGGCCAACAGGTTGTCCAGCAGGTCCATAATTGTTTTCGGCCGCGGCAGGGTTCGGAGTTTGTATTCTCCGTCTTCTTCAATCCCAGCCTGTCGTGCGGCCAGTTCAATGGCGTCATCCAGGCCGCCGATATTGTCAATTAGCCCCAGCTTTTTGGCCTGTAGCCCGGTATAAACTTTTCCCTGGGCCAGGTTCTCGATCAACCCCTGTAATTTCTCGCCTCGCGATTCCACTACGCATTGTTTGAAGGTATTATAGACATCCCGCATTATCCGGGCCAGTTTATATCGTTCCAGGGGTGTGAAGGTTCTGGTGCTGTTGAACAGGTCGGCGTGTCGGCCTCGTTTAAATGTGTAGGTGGTGATCCCCAGTTTCTCGAACAGCCCACCTATAACAAGTTTGCCGCCGACTACCCCGATAGAACCTGTGATCGTACTTGCTTCAGCGAGAATCGTCGGGCCGCCGCAGGCGATATAATATCCACCTGACGCGGCTACCCTGCCCATACTGACAACTACCGGTTTCGACTCGGCTGCTTTCCGGACCGAACGGTAAATAATATCGCTCGCTGTCGCTCCGCCGCCGGGTGAATCGATTCTTATTACGATTGCCTTGACATTGTCGTCATTTTCCGCCTCATTCACTGCCATACGAACCGTCCGCGCACCTACCGTCCCGTCTGTCCAGCCGTCGCTGCTTTGGCCCAGGGTAATCGGCCCATCTACATATACTACCGCGATAACGTCTCCGGTCGGTTCTTTCGGCCCGGAAAATATCTCCTGTAGTACGGTCATAAACGCGAAAGGATTATCAAGATTAATTTTACTTCGATCACTCTTCTCGTAGTTAAGTACTAATTGTACCTCACCAGTGGTTTGTTCTTTTAGATACTGCAATAATTCCGGACGGTACATAATCCGATCGATCAGGCCGGCTTGCTTGGCCTCTTCGGCGGTAAAGGGGCCTTCATCTATGATTTTCGCTACCTTTTCAGGCTCCATTTTCCGCGAGGCAGCTATCGAGTCGAGCAGGTGCTCGTGGAGCGAATCGAACAAACGGTTAATTTGCAACAGTTCAGCCTCGGACGGGCCTGTACGGGTAAGACTTTCCGCTGCCGATTTGAAACGGCCCATTTGCATAAAGTCGGCTTTCACGCCGATCTTGTCGAGCAGGTTTCTGAAAT
>DAOVXR010000179.1 GCA_030636065.1 Sedimentisphaerales bacterium
ACGTCGTTGGGTAGATTTGAAATTGTTGGTGTTTTTTGCTCATCAGTACTTGGTACAAAAAGACTTACAAACAGTTGCTTAATTATGAAAAATCCTCAAGACAGAAGACAGAAGACAGAAGACAGAAGACAGAAGACAGAAGACAGAAGACAGAAGAGAAGAGAATACAAAAATTTAACCACGGATCGTAATGACAGTTTTTTTTTCTGGCCCTGATTGGCTGTATAATATATAAGGTATCAATTAAATTGAATACTTTTCCATACAGGGAGCCAACCGAGAATGCCAAATAAATCCGCTACTGTTTTGATACTGCGTTTCGCCTATCGCCATATCCAAACCGAAGGTAAATTACAGAATATAATCGACGCATTAGAAGAAATCGATTCGCCGAGAGTATGTCTCAGCCTGACCGAACCTGGCCTTGACGGGACTATGCTCGACGGCAATGTTATCAGCGAACGTCTTGGCCGAGTCAAAAAGGCGATTGCGGAGCTACGCCGTAATAAGATTACAGTCGATCTGGTGCTGCCGGGTGTGTGGTCGTCCCGGGCCACCGACAATACGTATAAACGCTATTTAAAATCGCTCTACTCTAACGCCGCTGAAATTGCCGTCCGGACAATATGGGTCGATGACGCGGCGGTAACTAATAATCGCCGATTTACCCGCCGTGGTATTCTGGCGTCCTTTAACAGTATTCGTCGTGCGGCATATACAGGCAATCCACTTGTACGGCTGGGCCTGATCGCGGCTGTGCCCGAACAGTACGCCCGGTCAGGAGTAACCGCAACAGAGATAGCCGAGGTGTTGGCTGGCCATCATAAGCCGCTGTTGGCACAAATTCAGCCCTATCAAGAAGATTACTGTCGCACAGAAATATTAACCGCCGCGAATACTATAACAAGCTGTCTGGCCCTCAATGGGACGGGAACCGAATCAGAAATGTCAGGCGCAATCGAACACCGCTGGGCTTCGCCCTTCCATAAAAGCGCCGAGTCCGACCAAATGCAGATGAATCTGAATATCCTGTTCGGCCTGAACGGGATAATGGTCAACTGCTTCGACCAGGCGGGTACCGCGCCGGGCAGTGAAAATCTGTACATTGAAATGTACAAAAACCGACGCCGATTTCTGGATAAACTGGTCAGGCTGATGCCGAAGTCCCACCCGGCCGCCGGGGTACGGGTAATTATTCCGGACTGCCGTCATGCAACCGGGCGGCCAAGCTGTACAGAACCCATAACAAATGATTGGCCGATTATGCTTTGGCGAATGGGGCTGCCGGTAGATGCGGTTACCACAACATCCATTAAACCCGACGACAATATCAACCCACTATACATACTTACCGGAGATACGCCTGGGCAACTAACTCGCCGGCAACTCAACCATATATTCAAAAACGGCGTAATGCTGGACAGCCGTGCGGCTGAAACAATTCAGAAAATGGGACTGCCGGGGTTGATAGGCGTTAAAGTAGGCAAGGCCATCAAAAATGTACAAAGCGAGATAATATCCGATCAGTGTTTCGCGGCTCCATATTTCGGGCATAACACCATTCTAACCGGGACTCTGCAATCCGATGATTATCGTTTTCTGAAACCGGTTCACGCCAATACGAGGGTTATAACCACCCTGAAGCAAAAAAATAAGATTCCGAATACCAATGGGGCCGTCCTGTTTGACAATATAGAGCATAGCCACCGATGCGCTATTCTGCCATACAGCTTCGGAGAGTCTGTTCCGCCGCCGCTACTATGTATCGAGCGCCAGAGACATTTTCGTGATGTGTTTGCGTGGCTTCTTCGCCGTCGGTTAGATTGTTTTGTGGAAAATACACCTGACCTGGTACCGTTTTATATACCCGATCGCAAGCGAAAACGGATTATCCTGGCCCTGCTGAACGTGGGGTTCGACTGGGCAATTGATTCGCGAATACGTTTAGGGCAGACGCCCTTCCCTGTCAGACGTATCCGTCAACTCGACGAACAGGGCCGATTTGTGAACCACGCCGATTTGCAGATTCATAACTGCCGTGATTATCGTTATATTCAACTGACCTCGGATACCGCGGTGCCGCCAATGCAAATGACGGTCCTGGTACTTGATAGTTAATTTGACCAAAGATGAAAATACAGATATAATTATAATATGACTCAAATAGAACAAGCAAAAAGCGGAAAAATAACCGACGAGATGCGTCAGGTCGCCGAAAAGGAAACAGTTGACGCCGAGCTTATCAGGCGGGAAACAGCAGCCGGGCGGCTGGTAATCCCCGCCAATACGGTACACCTGCGGGGCCGATTAGAACCGATCGGTATCGGCAGGGCGCTTACTACCAAAATAAACGCCAATATAGGCGCTTCACCGTTAGATTCCGATGATGCGAATGAATTGCGGAAACTTGACATCGCGCTCAAATACGGCGCTGACGCTATTATGGACCTTTCGACCGGTGGCGACGTCGATCGCTGTCGATGTAATCTCATCGAACACAGCCCGATTCCGCTTGGCACGGTACCTATGTACGAAATGATTATCAATAAACCAGTCGAAGAACTGACCTATGATGATATTCTAAATACCTGCCGTAAACAGGCCGAACAAGGGGTCGATTTTTTCACCATCCATGCCGGCCTTTTACGAGAACATCTGCCGCTGATCAAAAGCCGTATAGCCGGAATTGTCAGCCGGGGCGGTTCACTTTTGGCTGAATGGATGCTGCACCACAATAAACAGAATCCGTTTTATGAGGTTTTCGACGAACTTTGCGAAATAATGCGCGAGAACGATGTTTGTTTTTCGCTCGGTGACGGCCTACGGCCGGGCTGTCTGGCTGACGCTACCGACAAAGCCCAAATCGCCGAGCTGCGAACACTCGGCGAACTGACCAAACGGGCATGGGAAAAAGGCTGTCAGGTGATGGTCGAGGGGCCAGGGCATGTGCCGTTCGATCAGATCGAATATAATATGAAAATTCAACAGGAAATCTGTCAGGGGGCGCCCTTCTACGTGCTTGGCCCATTAGTAACGGATGTGGCGCCCGGTTACGACCACATAACCAGCGCTATCGGCGCTACTGCCGCTGCCTATCACGGCGCTGCTTTCCTCTGCTATGTTACGCCACGGGAACACCTTGGCCTGCCTACCGAAGATGATGTTCGCCAGGGAGTAATCGCGTACAAAATCGCTGCCCATGCCGCCGACGTGGCCCTTGGGATCAAGGGAGCAAGGGACTGGGATGATGAACTGAGCCGCGCCCGAGCAGATCTCGACTGGCAAAAACATCTCGAACTGGCTATGGACACCGAGACCGCCCGCGCCATGCACGATGAAAAACATCTGCCCGATACCGATCATTGCACGATGTGCGGAAAAAACTGGTGCTCCGTGCGAATAAATAAGGAATTGAGGAAACGATAACGTGCCACAAAGTAATAACCTTGGCGAACGTCTTACGCGGCAGGTGGTTCTGGGCGACGGGGCGATGGGAACTATGCTTTATCAGCAGGGAATCTTTCTGAATACCTGCTTCGATGAATTGAATCTGTCCCGGTCCGATCTGGTAAAAAAAGTACATGCTGCCTATGTTCGGGCAGGGGTTGATTTTATCGAGACCAATACCTTCGGCGCCAATGAGTTCAAACTCGCCAAGTTCGGTCTGGCAGATAAAGTCGAGCAGATAAATCGCAACGGCGCTAAAATCGCCCGTGAAGCAGTGGAAGAGGCAACAGGAAACACGGCGGTTATGGTTGCCGGCTCAATAGGTCCGTTAGGCCCACAGCTTGCACCTCTCGGTCGGCTTACGCGTGAACAGGCAGGCAACGCCTTTGCCAGGCAAATAGGGGTATTGGTCGAAACAGGTGTTGATTTTCTTATCTTCGAGACCTTTTCCAACGTCGAGGAATTAACGATCGCTCTCGAAACAGCGGGGCGAATTTGTTCGCTGCCAATCGTGGCGCAGCTTACCACAAACGAACAGCATGAAACCATGTTCGGCCAAAAACTGCCGGACGCCATCCGTCAAATTGCCCAACTGCCGATGGTGAACGCCGTGGGGCTGAACTGCTCAATCGGGCCGGCTATGATGTTAGGCTCTCTGGAAACGATACGCACCGTAACCGATAAACCTGTTTCAGTTCAGCCCAACGCCGGTATGCCGCGTGAGGTCGAAGGCAGAAAAATATATATGTGCACTCCGGAATATATGGCTGAGTACGCCAAGCGATTTTACGAAAATGGAGCCCGAATAATCGGCGGCTGCTGCGGCACAACTCCGGAACATATCAAACATATTGTCCGCGCAATTCGTCCGCTCGATAAAGCGGTCGGCGGTTCAAAAGCCCCTTCCGCCCCAGTAAGTGTAAGCGCAACAGTAAGCCAAGTTGCCGAACCAATCGAACAGCCGGCCATGCCGCTGGCGCAAAAGTCCAAATTAGGTAAGAAACTAACTGCCGGCCAAAAAGTTACATGTATCGAGATAACACCGCCGCGTGGCGCCGACCTGACCACTATCCTGGAAAAGGCGCGATTATGTGCCGCTCATGGTGTTGACGCCATCAACATACCCGACGGCCCTCGCGCAAGCTCCCGTATTTC
>DAOVXR010000128.1 GCA_030636065.1 Sedimentisphaerales bacterium
AGATTTAAAATTGTTGGTGTTTTTTGCTCATCAGTACTTGGTACAAAAAGACTTACTAACAGTTGCTTAATTATGAAAAATCATCGTATCTTAATATCGTGTAAACTTTAATCTGAAGTGCAACAATAACAAATACCAAAATGATTGAAATTCCGCAAAAATCGAGAGAAAAATCGTTTGGGCGGCTGGACAAATTTGGGGCACGGGGGGGGGAAATTTTTCCAGCCGGGCCCCCGAACTATTTTTCTCGTCGTCAACTAGTTAGCATTTGTTGCACTTGTTAGTTGAATCCGCCTTTATAAATACCAAATTCTCTTATTGCATCGAACATAGCCAATACATTTTCAACCGGGGTTTCTTCAAGAATCGTATCATGACTTACGCCTGCGATATAGCCGCCGCCGGGCATCATAATATCGAGAATTTCTTTTGTCTTTTCTTTTACAAAGTATCCATAAATAAGGACTTGTCAAGAATAAACGGGATTAAATTGGCAACTGCCCCTTGTATTCCAAAATATCAGTTGACTATTATGCTGATAGTGGTTAGTTTACGAGTAACCGTTCACAGATTATTTATTAGCCCCCGATGTAAAATCGGGGGATTCTTCCGTAGGCGGGCCGTGCCCGCCATTTGAGATTGCCTGTGACAAATAGCAACATTTATCCGAAGTTCGAAGTACAGGCAATGGCGACTTTCTATTATTCGTTATTGGGACTTCGTCATTGATTCCTCATTCGGGCTTCTTAATTCGTCATTATTGTCGTAGTCGTAGGATGGGCTTCAGCCCATGCTGCTTTCTAACATGGAGTAATTCAGTGAAAGCACTTGTTTTAAAGTCTCCCGATCGGATCGAACTAATGGACGTGCCGAAGCCGAAGCTTTCAGCCGGGCAGGTACTGATCAGGGTTTCCAGATGTGGTATTTGCGGCAGTGATATTCGTTATTTTCATGGCGAGAATCCCTGGGCCAAGCAGACTCTCGGCCGTCATATCGACAATCCGCCGAACATCATCCTCGGCCACGAGTTCACAGGTGTTGTGCATGAGGTATTCGACAAATCCGACACTCATTTGCTCGACAAGCGTGTCGGGGTTAATACCTTTGTTACTTGTGGCCGATGTAACTTTTGTCGAAATGGCCGGGAAAACTTATGTGATTACACAAAGCACCTCGGCCACGGACAGGGCTGGGGCGAAATGGACTTTTATCCCGGCGGCATGGCGGAGTTTTGCCCTGCGTTTGTCAGTCAGATATTCGAACTGCCTGAAAACATAACTGATAACCAGGCCACGTTTTTTGACCCTCTGATTTCCGCCATTCACGCTGTGGACGTAGGCCGGCCAAAGCCGTTGGACAAGGTTGCCGTTCTCGGAGCCGGCCCTATCGGCCTGTTGATAGCGCAGCTTGTCAAGGTTTATGGGGCGACTCGAACCTTTATTACTGATATTGCCGCTGAGAATATTACTATCGCTGGAGAAATCGGCGTCGATTATCCTCTGAATATCAGTAGCGGCTCGAAATGTCTCAACGACCTTGTTATGGAAAAAACGAATTCTCAGGGCGTCGATCTTGCTTTTAATACAGTCGGTACATCGGCAAGCATTCTCGAATCACTGAAAATCCTCAAAAAGCGTGGAACGCTGGTTCTGATGGCAATGAAGGAAGACGAGATCAGCTTTCCATCACTGCTGCTCAGCGGAGAGCGGACTATAAGAACATCTTCGAACGCTATGTACACCGATTTCCCACGGGTCGTCGAATTGGTATCAGCCGAACAGGTAAAAGTGGACCCGCTGATTACACACCACTTTGATTTGTCCGATGCCGTCAAGGCTTTTGAGGTGGCATGTAATAAGGACAAAAGCGGAGCCGTCAAGGTCATCATCAATTGCCGGTCATGAACGCATTAGTCAACGAAATCAACGAAACGCACGTTACCCCTGGCAGCCTTCGAATCTGGTGGACAGGTCAGGAAGGGTTTGTCTTCAAGACACCCGGGCGAATTATTTATATCGACCCTTACCTTAGCACCTACGCCGAAAAAATAACCAGGGGCAAAGTCAACGAGCACGTGCGCATCAGGTCGGCGCCGATGAAACCCGAAGACGTCAACCACGCCGACATTGTGTTCTGCACCCATAACCACGCCGACCACATCGACCCTGAGAGCATTCCGATCATTGCTGTTAAGTCGCCCCATGCCCGTTTTATTGTGCCGGAATGTGCCTTTGATACGATGCGGAGTTTCGGAATCGATAACGAGAGAATTCGCACGATGAAAGGCGACGACAAACTGAGCTTTGAAGGAATACAAATTTATGCCGTCCCTGCCAAACACGAAAAATTCGATAAACATCCCGAAAAGGGCTATCCCTATCTCGGTTATGTAATTAATATTGACGGCATTATGGTATTTCATGCTGGCGATACGATTCCGTATAACGGGCAGGTTGAACGCTTGAAACAATATAAAATCGACATTGCTTTTCTGCCCATTAACGGCAGGGACGATCTCAGACACCGGCTCGAATTAGAAGGCAATTTCACCTGCGAGGAAGCGGTCCGATTCGCCCTTGACATCGACGCCGGTTTGACCATTCCGATGCACTATGATATGTTCACTATCAACACCGCCGACGTAAATGAATTTCGCCGGTTAGCTGACAGGCACAATCTTCGTTATTTGATAATGGAGCACGCCGGCTCTTTTCTTTATTAGGCCCGAAGGGCCGAAAGAGCGCATAGCCGGGGGCATAGCGTAAACCCCCGGAAGAGTTGCGACAACCACTATTAAAGCCCTGAAAGGGCGAAAGAAAGCAACCTGATAGGAGATAAAAGATGGAATTAGAAGGTAAAGTTGCGTTGGTTACCGGCTCAAGTCGAGGCATCGGCAGGGCTATCGCTCTTGAGCTTGCTCGCAATGGATGCAAAGTGGTTGTGCACGGTTCACGAGACTCTGACACTCTTTGCGGCTCTTATGATAATGTCAAAGAACTGAGTTGTGATTCTATTATGTTCGCGGCGGATTTGTCGGAGCCGACAGCGATTGATAAAATGTTTTCGCGGATAGAGAAAACCTTCGCCGGGCTTGATATTCTCGTCAACAACGCAGCCATACAGAATCCCGGTCCTGTTCTGGAGCTTGCGCGGGAAGATTGGGACAGAGTGCTTTCTGTTAATCTCAGGGCGCCTTTTTTGTGTTCTCAACATGCCGGCAGAATGATGTGTAACAGCAAAAAGGGTGGAAAGATTATCAATATCAGTTCCGTTCACGCCTATGATGCCAGACGGAACTATGCCCACTATAGTGCCTCGAAGGGTGCTCTGGAAATCCTGACAAAATCTTTAGCCCTGGAATTGGCGCAATACGACATTCAGGTCAACTCTATTGTAGCCGGTGCCATCGCTACCGAATTGACACTGCCGGAAAGACAATCGAAATTACTGACCGCCATCCCGGCAGGCAGAATCGGCACAACTGAAGAAATAGCTCACCTCGTTACTTTTTTGAGTTCGAACCGCTGCGACTACCTGACTGGCGCCAGTATCACTGTGGATGGCGGGATAACACTGGGATTCTGCGCAAGCCGTCCTGATTTATGAAAAAGGTAAGCGTTCGGTACATCACAGTCAATCTGAACTTTTGACGCCGGCGTCAAGATTCTTTTTGCAGGGGTCTATGCGTCCCAGACTTATGTGTTATCCGGTAAACGTTCATAAGCCTGCCGCCTTTAGTATAAAACTGTTTTACAAACCTGAACGGGCCAACATCTTTCGGGTTCCGTAGCATGTTGATATTCTTTATACCCAGTAGCCGAAACGCAAACTTTTGCGGCTTGGGGGGTAAGTTAAAAACAAAGCCAACGTAGGTAAGGTTATTTTTATAGCAACTCTTAATAAACTCCCGCGGACTGCTCGTATCGAGGCTTTTGGAGCTGACAAAGTTTTTCTTGTATTCCGGCGCAAAGTATTTCAGAAAATGTGGCGCGTAAGTTGCGATGGTTTCGCCTGGTTTGGCGTTTTTTTCGTACCATTTGGCCAGGTGTTTGAATTCGAGATATCGCTGTCCGTTTTTTAGTCTGCCTGCCACACAAAAGTGGTTTGAAACAATCATCAGGCACAGTACAGCCGATAAGGTGATATTGGTCAAAAAATGTTTGCTCTTATAAAATGCGATATGCGCGAGCAGTATTGCTATCGTTACGGCAATAGCAACGTATGGCAGGTTGCCTGATGCGTGGCTGATCTGTTCGGTTTGGCTCAGCCGCGGGAACAGCCGAATAAACCAGATACTTGCTGCGCAGGATATAAGTATTTGCAGAATTACTATGAGCCAATGAGGGATATTGATTTTTTGTTTGATAATTTGCAGGCAGATCAACCAGCCATAACAGCATAACAGCAGTGCAAGCCAGGATATCGGTGTACAGTACCGGTGGAGCGTGTCGGCACGTAAAGAATGGATAAGAAAATACGCGAAAATAAACAGGAGCATCGCTAAAACGCTCCGATTATGCGTAATTTTATCGTACTGATCGGATGTTTTTGCGGTTGGAGTTTGCGAATCCGATGCCGACACAATCGGCCTCCCCGTCAAAGATCGATAAAACCCGGACGATACGATCATACAGGACAAGTTGTATATTATAGCGATGATAATACCGCCGACAGCGGCAATTTTACTGATTATAGATAATGTGCCGACCATATCCCTGTTGGAAATGGTGAATAATGGCGCAAACGTGGACTGCCAGAGATAAAAGATAAACTTGCCCACAGATGTGCCGTGGCCGTAATGGCCGACGTAGTGGGAAATACCCGGCTTCCATGTCAGATATGTGCCCAGCATCCATACAGCCAGCGGCAACGCCGCGAGAGCAGACCATAACAGCGACCGTAGCAGACGACGGACTGTCCAGCAGTCCAGCATATCGATCACAAAGGCAATCATTACCAGAGCGGCACACTCATAACGAACCATACACGCAACCGAAGCAAATAAGTACCGCCAACGCGAACGCCTGATTATCAGATATAGTGTTGAAAGGATAAAAAATATCAATGTGGTTTCCGCGATTGCTCGGCCCAGGTGTTTTAGCAAATGAGGGTTAAGGATCGCAATGATCGCGAACCATACACCGGAATAGCCCAGAATCCTTTTGCCGATCAGCCATAACAGCAGCAGATTCAGCGGATGCAGAACAGCATTGAGTATCCATGCACCGTGCAGATCGGGACAGTCCCCGCCGAGAACTCGGCCGATAGCCACCGGTAAAACGCTGAAAACAGGAGCACGCTTGAAACTCGAAGGCAACTGAAAAGATAAAAGTTTTTGGCCTGTATTGATAAAGCCAAAAAAATCCCGGTCGGGGACCGGTTGATGGCCGTAGTAAATCGCCGATTGATAAATACCGAAGATAAGCAAAATAACGGCAATGGAAATATTGAAATACTTCTGTCCGGACTCACCGCCGGGGACGAGTTGGTTCGATTGCCGCTGAGTAACTGATGGGGGATGGGGCTTTCTCTGCCTGCCCTTTTTTTTAACCATAAGAACTCATCCGTTTATGTCATTTTTCAATCTTTACAATTATATTATCTATCCAGAGATATGTCATAAATGTTCTCAATCCTATGTATCCGAATTTCAACGGCTCGGGATCATACCATTCGTTGAAGATTTCGCCATCTACGCTGTAGGTCAGTTTATTACCTTTTTTGGTAATAGCGATATGGTATGTTTGTCCTGCTTCGTTGTGATAGGCGAAACTTTCCGCTGACAATTC
>DAOVXR010000207.1 GCA_030636065.1 Sedimentisphaerales bacterium
CCGCTGAAAACTGATATACGCCAACGCAATCAGCCCGTCCGCAAAGTCAGGTTTGATCGTAACAGCCCTGGAGGCATATTTATGGGCTGTATCAAGGTCATTTCGAGCCAGAGCCGTCTGACTCAAACGAGTCCATACGGCGGGATTAGCAGAGTCGTGATCACTGACGTGTTCGAAACAGCGATGAGCCTGATGAAAACGGCCCAGCTTCAGATAACAGTCCCCCATCGCTAAATGATATGACCAATCTAATTGGCGGTTTTCCCGCGTGGCCTGCTGTCGAAGTTTCTCAAATAACTTCACTGCCTCACCCGGCCGTTCAGCGGCCAACAAAGCTAAGGCAAGCGATTCGGTAATCTCCCGATTATCAGGCTCGAAGTTGACCGCCTGACGAAACATCAAAACAGCTTCCGAAGGATCATCCAAAGACATCAGGATATTTCCGGCAGCCATATAAATCGATGCGTCCGGCTCGGTAACATTATCCCTTCCAATACTATCGATCAGCAGGTCAAGTGCCTGTCGGCGCTGATCCTGAGCCACCATAGTTTCCACCACAGCCAACAGATACGGAGCGTGCTGTGGTTCACTTGTCCAGGCGGTACGATAGTGCTCAATAGCCATATCATAAAATTGTCGTTTTTCAAAAACGATCCCGATTTGATAATTAGCACGGGCGTGAGATGGGTCGAGGCCAAGACATGTTTCAAAACATTGCTGCGCTGGAATCAGGCGATTCTGCTCAAGAAGAATCTCGCCCAATAACAAATGTCCCGGAATGTATTTCGGAGCGGTTTCGGCAGCCTGGCTGGCAGTGGCAAGGGCCTTGCTCAACTGGCCGCTCTCGAACTGCTGACGGGCCAAATCGATATTTATTTTGGCGCGGGCCTGGCCCCACCGCTGCATGGCAGCCTGCTTATCATTGATTTGCTGATTTTGACAGCCAAACAAACAGAAAATAACGGCAAACGCTATCGGCAACAAACGCTTCATCAGAGCCTCCTAAGGCAAATAAGTTTTGTGCCCCCCCCCCCGTCTTAACAGCGGGGGCTGGTAAAACCCCCGGCACAAAGCCGGGGGCTAAAATATGGTGAAACCCCCGGCACAAGGCCGGGGGCTAAATATTAAAATTGTTCGTCAGTTGGTTCAGTAGCCAACTGAATATCTTCTTCCAATTGCTCCTCTTCTACCTGCGGTTCGTCCGCCTGTGAATCAACAACCGGTTGTTCGTCTGTTTGCGACTCGACAATCTGCGTCTCATCCGACAGTTGCGTACTGTCCACCATCTGTAGCTCATCCACCATCTGCGAGACAGTCTGTTCCTGTGAAGCAACAACATCAGCTTCCTTATCTGCTGACGGGGCTACAGGGGCGGGGAACAGGCCGAAATCAGCCGGACTATCCAGGAACGAAACCGAAGGCTGAACAACTGACAGATTCTTTTCGATCAGACGACGCATAAACAAATGCATACCACCGTATTCACCACGATAAATATGTCTGGCCCGCAGTTCGTTACGCAGATCAAGAGCATCAAGAAAACGTGGGCTGATATGTACCGCGAGGTTCGCGTCCCAAAGGGCGGCTTTTAGTTTGCCATCGGCCTGCAGTTCTCTGGCCCGATTATAATGGGCCCCGGCCAGCCGTTCACGGCCATGCCACTGCATTCCTTCGCGGACACCAATCACAAGGGTATCGATCGTCCCCATAATCTCCTCGGCGGCGGCGTAATCAACGGATTCCTTGACGATATGCGGGGTGATTATGAAGATTATTTCCTCCTTAATATTTCTATCATTAGTACTACGGAAAAGATTCCCGATCAGAGGGATATTTCCGACCAGCGGGACCTGACTGCGATTCAGAGTAGTACTTTCACGGAACAGACCACCGATGACGATACTATGGCCGTCTTTCACAAGAACGTTGGTGATTACTTCGGTTACAGTTTTTTCCGGAAGGTTTTCATTACCTTTCTGAACGACCGCCCCTATGCTATCCTCCGGATGTAGATTCATACGTATATAACCATCATCGGTAATGAAAGGAGTAAATTCAAGTATAGTACCCGTTTCCAACATCTGTACACTTGAAGTTTCAGCAGTGGTAGTAGATACCGTACTGGCGACATAGCCTTGCTCGCCCCCGACCTTAACCTTTGCAGTCTGACGATTCAACGTCAGCACTTTTGGGTTGCCTAAGGTAACGGTATCGGTGATGCCCTCCAAGGCACTAATAAACATGCCAATATTGCCCGTAACGATTCCAATTGAAAGTCCCCCGGAACCAAAATTTGCACTGGTATTGGTGCCGCTGAGAGCAACATTAGACGCGTCTGGATGAAAACCATTAACGCCTTCAGGTAGTGTATATGTGGACTGGAAGTCCACGCCGCCTAACACATTAAAATCAATACCTAATGAGTTCTCGTCATCAAGTTTGGCCACCAGGATGGTCGCTTCGACCAACACCTGAAGCGGCTGTCGGTCAACTTCACCCAGCAACTTCCCGACGGCATCGATATATTCGGGATAATCAACTATAACAATATAGTTATTACCGGCCCATGTTTCACCGGAACCGCCCTTTCCGCCCTGAGACGTTTGCGTGGCGGGGGTGGTGGTAACCCGACCGGTCTCACTTAGCAGCGGCTTAATCAGGGTTTCGGCATCTTGGGCGGTAATATAATTCAGATGAAATGCCCGCGAGATGGTTTTGCGTGCCGCGGCCAGTTTCGCCTCGTATTCCTTCTGCGTATAGACAAAAATGAACGCACCCTCTTCTTCATAGGCAAAGCCGTTCGAGGTCAAAACCACACTCATAACCTCTTTGGCGGTAACATTGAAGAGATTGACGTTCACCTGTCCGCGGACATTACCGGAGGGCACAATGTTTTTATTACAGGCGACTCCGAGAAACTTGAGAAAATCAACAATATCGCCCTTGTGCCGGATAGAAGGGAAAACCCCAACAGCATCCGGAGCGGCAATATCGGTTTGAGACTTAGCGACTGGCGTCTGCGCGACTTCGGCCGTTGCCGGTTGAGCCTGACCATAAAGATCGCCGGTTAGAAACACCAACAAAAAAGCAACAACAATTACCAGGGTCTTGAAACAATTCATCTGTTTTCTCCTCTCAGACATATCGGACATACAAGACAGGGCAACGCACCCAACAGATGATCGGCGGTACGGTTTTTACTTCAACCCACTTGCCGATCAGACAATTACCACAACTTACCATTTACCATTTACCATTTACCATTTCCCATTTCTTCGAACGTCAAGAGATTCATATTCCATATCGTCCAGCCCACAAGGCATCTAAACGTCCAAACCAACAACCGCAGATTTATGCCTTTCAGGGCAAAGAATATTATTGATGCAACCACCAAAAGTCCGAAAAACGCCACAAAAACAATGCCAACGCCCCAAAATCAAGGGGGCAAAGTACTTTTGACGCTGGCGTCATTATTTTTTACAATTATCCCCTTGCTGTTATCGGTCGTATTTCCCGCACGAACAGCTATGGACTCTTCAGGGACGGCGTAGAAAGATTTTAATATTATCCGGAAAAGACCTGCCTTGGCGTCTCCTATCGTTCTCAGTCTGTGTTATGGAGCATTTATTCGGCCGGACACCGGTTCGACTGTTACTGTAATGTTATGCGTACCGGCAGTGAGTATTACAGTTCCCCGGGCCGCGAGTTGGTTGCCGGCACTATTATAGGGCATACCGAGGCTGTTGAATTTCACAAGGTTGCCGGAGTCGAAATTGGCCGAGGTGATCCGGATGTCTTTCAAATGTTTATTAGTAAGGAATGACATCTGATAAGGCGCTTTCGTAATCGGATGAGTAATCACATTACCGGTACTCGATTCCTGAATTTCATAACTTTCGTTGGCAGCGTCGAATACCACCTGATAAGGCTGCTTTTGCGAGATTGAAAAAGTCTGCGCAAAGAGCAGGTCCGAGACCAATTGCCGTGCCGCCGAGGTAGCCTGCATATCAGTAGTCTTGCCGATAGAAGGAATTACCACCACAGCAGCTATGCCCAAAATCACGATAGTAACCAGCAGTTCGGCAAGGGTGAAACCGTGATTTTTGATATTACGTCCGGACTGATTCATAAGTTGAGTCCTGTAGGGTGGGGTCTTACCCCACGCG
>DAOVXR010000308.1 GCA_030636065.1 Sedimentisphaerales bacterium
AATTGACTTTCAGGTGAAAGCGACTTGGGTATAGCCATAAATTATATACAACACCTGATAATACGAAATATCATGCTTTTCAGTTTGTTTCTTTCACCTGCTGAACAGCCCTTCTTGTAAAAATCAAAAAAGTCAAATTCGGAGCACCGAAAAAGGAAGATTTTTTCGGCATACATTAACAGTGCGCCAAACGTACTTTTCCCACAACCTTTGGGACGATAATAATTATTTTGGTTGCGGCTTGACCGCCCTAAGTCCTCGGTGTTCTCTGTGGCAAATTTTTCTTCTTTGCTTTCTTCGCTATCTTCTGTTCAAAATATTCTTCTGTTTTTCTTATCTTCGTTTCATCTTTTTGCCATTTCTTCTTTATCTGTGCCTATCCGTTGTATCCGTACGATCTGTGTTCTATTCTTCTTCAATGTGGCTAAATTTCTCAGCTTCATTTCCTTTTCCTATACATTAGATTCGCACAACCGGAATTTGTTACAATTAAAAAAAATAAAATTCCCGATTATATACATTTGTTAGCCGAAAATTGCCGACCATAGTAACAGTATGGAAACCACGAAAAAAAACGGACTGTTTTAAGCTTGTTCCGAATAAAAAAACAGCATTGGCGAAGCCGTAACTCCTTAAATAACAAGAAGATACATACTATGCAACATAATAAGAACATACCCTCTGTGGACATTACTCCCTGTCTTTCGATCAAGCGTAGTCACGGACTGGGGAATGTGATATGTCTTTTGCCGGTCCTGGATCGGCTGCACGAGGAGGGTTACCGGATCAACGTTTTTACCCGGCCGGAATGGATTCACGCGTTTTCCGTACTGCGTCGCCCTTACTGTTGGTCGGCGGCGGATTGCCGGGATAATGCCATCGACCTGGACGAGATGACCTGCGGCCTGGCCCCGACTGAGCACCGCACTGATGAATTCGCTCATTTGCTTGGGGTAGGCTGTCCTTTTTCGTCGGCTCATTTGAATATTCCGGAGGTCTGGACCAAGCCGTTCGAGCGGTTCAGGGGCGGCATTGTGTTTGCCCCGGAAGGCGGCCATCCTTCACGTTGTTGGCCTACCGAGCAAGCGGCTCGGCTGTTCGATCACATAAACGGCGACAAACTTATTTTGGTCGGCACTCATTCTGAGCCGGCAATTCCATGTCATTTTGACCTGCGGGGGCAACTGGAATTGCACGAATTGTTCGGTTTATTGGCGGTGGCCGGGGTGGTGGTAACTATGGACTCCGCTGTCCTTCATATTGCCGCGGCACTCGAAGTGCCGACCGTTGCCATTTTCGGTGGCGTCAATCCGGGTTTCCGGGTTCGTCATGACCAACACGTAGTGGCCATTACAGCGCAGATGGACTGCTGTCCCTGCAATAAAGACGAAAGCTGCTCCGGCGGCTACCCCTGCATACACGCCGTTCAGCCGGAAAACGTGGCCGAAACCATCAATCTCGCGCGGAAGATCAATAGCCGGGTTATCCGTCAGGTACCACTCACTCCCAACAGAACAATGTTGGCCGGCTGATTTTAAACATATATGATTGATCTTCCTTACCCACTAATCCTTGCTTCCGCTTCTCCGCGTCGATGCCAATTGCTGCGGACGGCTAACTATGAGTTCACAGTTTCGCCGCCTGTACTCGATGAGCCTGCGGCCCCTTCTATGCCTGTAGTGGCCGCAGCGGCCTGGGCGGAGGCAATGGCGTACTTCAAGGCGCGCTCCGTCGCGCTGAATAATCCGGAAGCAATTATCATTGGAGCCGATACTATCGTCAACCATAATGGAACCATTATCGGCAAAGCCAAAGATGAAACCGATGCCCGACGAATCCTCACCACTATTTTCGCCGGTACAAGTGAAGTCATTACCGGCCTGACTGTGCTGTGCCCACGGCAGGAAAAACGTGTTATTACACACGAAAAAACCACAGTGGTAATGCGACCGATGACCGAGAAGGAACTGGAAGACTATATTGCCGCCGATACCTGGCGCGATAAGGCCGGCGCCTATGCGCTCCAGGAAGGCCATGATAAATTCCTCCAATCTATGGACGGCAGCGAATCCAACGTCGTCGGACTGCCTATGGAAAAACTGAAAAAGGTTTTGACGCTATTCCAAAAACAGGAAAATGAGGCGAGCCGGTCGAAATATAAATAATTGATGTAAGTCGTTATTTTTCATATATGGACATCTTCCATTGTTCCGACAAGTACCGGCTGTCGCACATCTTTGACGTAATTTCGATAAACATAAAAATAATTGCTTCTTGTGTCTGTTCCAGTCAAACCCGATCCCATTCCAGGCCAATCATAAATATAATTTTCCCTGATCTTAACATATTCACATGGCCATTCACCTTCCGGGCTTGCTCTATGAAATACCATGGCGCTCTGTCCGCCGCCACCGCCGCTTCCGCCGGGATTAACGGGGGAATCTAAATACATGGTATTATGATGAAGGTCAATATAAGAACAACTTTTAAAATCAAATATGTTTTCTCCGACATAATAACCGATATTATCGTTTTCCACGGCCCGTTCACACCGCCTTCGTAGCTCGGATAATTGCCGTTCCAACTGTCGCTGCCGTCGGTCGCATCGACATAATAATCGACTGCGCAAACCTCGGCCGAACTTATCCACATCACACCCGCCACAATTGCCAATACCAGTGTCTTTCTCATCTTCTCTGTCCTTTTTTTGTTTTTACGGCGCCATCGTTTATTCATAATAGCTAACTGTGAGTTCAACTCCCAAGCGTTACACATTTATATTACAAATGAGACCTTATAAAAATTCATTAAGAGAAAAATCGTTTGGGC
>DAOVXR010000274.1 GCA_030636065.1 Sedimentisphaerales bacterium
AATAGTTCGCCATTTTGAGCCTCCACTAATCTGTTTTTTACCCAGATTAACAAAGGCAATCGTTTTAACTATTCAAATTTGGCCGGTTTTATAGCGCCCCACTATGGCCGGTTTTCAGCGCCCCTTGACAGTGGCTGCCACTCAACATGGTACAGATAGTTGCAGGCGAGACGCCTGCGGTACAAAAGAATCCCCCGATTTTACATCGGGGGCTGGTAAGAACCCCCGCCCCAGCCTTCGCTGGGACATGCTTAACAGCAGGGGCTATCAAGGAAAAGAATCCGTGAACGGTTACGCAAAATCTTATCTTTCTTCTTACTAAGGTCTCTCTTCAATTGTGGCTTTGGTCTTTTCCTTGTCCACAAAATCTTCGATAGCCTTTTGGCTTTGCTGCTGTTTGAGTTCTTCGACGATAGAGTCTCGTACTTCAGCGAATGTGCAGGGTGATGGAGGCCTGCGGTCGATGAGCCTGGCGATATGAAAACCGAAATCGGTCTGAAAGATATTGCTGATCTCACCTGCTTGCAGGTTGAAAACAACATCTTCGAATTCCGGAACCATCTGGCCGCGAGCGAAATAGCCCAGGTCGCCGCTGTTTTCGGGGCAATCGGAATGTTGCTGGGCCAATTCCGCGAAGTTGGCTTTTTCACGAAGCCGGGCAAGAATTTGCTGCATTTGTTCCTGTACTTTTCCGACATCCGACTCGCTGGCCGGCCGCTTTACAATGTGTGAGACCCGGATCGTCTCAGGGTTCGTGAATCGCTTGCTGTTTTGTTCGTAATATTCGCGGACATTCTGTTCGGACGGCTCGGATATCCGGTCGGTGATTTTCTTTAATAACCTTTCGAGCCGCATATCATATTCGATATTTTGCCTGATAAGCTGCTCTTTGTTATCTTCCGGTCCTTCGATTTGTTCGAACAGCTTTTCTTTGCCTTCGTTTTGTTCTATAAGCTCCTGATAGACTTTTTCGATCTCATCAGCAGGTATATCTTCGGGAGCATTTTGTGCCGCCTGGCGCAGCAATACTCGTTCGATTATGTTTTCACGCGACCATTCGTATAATTGGCCCAGGTGTTCTTCGAGTGTCTGGCTGTGAACGACCTGGTCGTACTGTGGTCGCAATTTATCGAATTCCTCCTGGATTTCTTTCTCGTCGATCTTCTCACCATTAACGTATAGCGTCATTATATTCTCCTGAATCAGACAGCATGGGCTAAAGCCCATGCTACGTAACTACGTAACATTATTTTCTGTCAGGAAGAATCATACCAGATAGGTATGAATTGCTCAACTATAAATTAAATGGTGCGATTTCATCGGCACCCTACTTAAAGGGCCTGGCAATGGGAAACACATAGTTTTTCTTGCAGGCGACGACGAATATCGTTCGGAAGAGTTGATTCCTCAACTTGCCAAAATTGCGGCTGTACATCACGGATTCAAGTGCACGGTCCTTTTTGCCGTCAACAAGCGGACCGGCCGAATCGATCCTTCAACGCTCGACAATATCCCCGGCCTTGAGTCGCTCAAAATCGCCGATCTGATGGTTATTTTTCTGCGGTTTCGCGAACTCCCCGACGAACAGATGAAATATATTATCGATTACACCGATTCCGGCGGAGCAATTATGGGATTGAGAACCTCAACACATTCTTTCAATTATCCAAAACGCGGGCATAGCCCTTATGCCAAATACAGTTTTCGCAGTAAAGATTTAGACGGGGGTTATGGACGTCAGGTACTGGGGGAAACATGGGTCAAGCATTATGGCCGTCATCAAAAAGAAAGTACCCGTGGGCTTATTGCAAAAGAAATGAAAACTCATCCTGTTGTCAGGGATTGTGCGGACATTTGGGGGCCGTCGGATGTTTATGCCATTACCACTTTGCATGGAAACTGCAAACCTCTGATTATGGGACAAGTTCTTACGGGGATGAACCCGTGGGACACGCGGGCGATTTCCAAAGTAAGGGGTTCCGCCGTCTTCTTATCAACGGCAGCTATTGGTGTATGGGTATGGAGCATAAGATACCAGCCAAGAGCAAGGTTGACTTCGTGGGTACATATAACCCCAATCCTATTGGTATGGACGGGTTCAAAAAGGGTTTGAGACCTGCGGATCATAAAATCGGCGCTGCCGGCAGATAAACAGCATGGGCTGAAGCCCATCCTACGTAACTTAAGAACCCCTGCTTAACAGCAGGGGCTAACGAAAAGAAGAACCCCCGGAAATTACCGGGCGTTTTCGTCCCATGGGTCTATCTGTCGCAGTTTCTTTTCGCGCAGTACACGATAGCAATCCGGCAGATCGAAATACTTCAGGACGTTCGGCAGCAAAGTCGAGAGCGGCCAGTTATATGTTTCCGACTCAGCAATATCGGAATAGGAAGTCAGGGCATTCTTCAGCGTAACCTGTTTGACATGTTCCGATAAGACCGCGGCAAAGGTGGCAGGCAGAGCGCCCCAGCCTTTGCCAACTATATGCACTTCTTCGTGCCCACAGCTTTTAAGCCAATCGAGCACTCGCAGCACATCATAAGTTTTCTGCCCGATATAGGGCCGGTCGAGCATGACAGAGTGACTGGCATAGAAATAATCGCTGCCATAGGGTGTCAGAAAGGAGTTTTGTCGGCATGTGTCCGGCTGCGATTCGCCGATACCGCGTACATCGCAGGCATAGAATGCCGAGTCCGGCTCGGCCTTCAGCAGTTCCGCGATCAGCGGTTCTTCACGAAGTTCGGCGTCGCTTGACTGATGGGCCACATATAGAATCGCTCGTTTTTGTCCTCTGGGCGGGCGCGACATCAGCGGTTTGTCGTTGAGGCGATATACCAGAACGTGAATCCCCGGTTCGGACTCGACCGCGTAAAATGTTACCTGGCGTTTCGGATACTTACGGCTTGGCCACTGTATGCGCAGGATGTTGTATTCCGGAACCGGATTTTCCCGGTGCTGTTGTATCTGATTTTGCAGGCGAAGGGTCTGGGTAATACTTTGCCGGAGCTTTTTACCGACAAGATTTTTTGGTCGTTTTTTCGCCAATGCTTTGGATATCTCCTTCGTAAAGGAATAAACTGTTCGTGAATTCAGACGGCAGACTTGTCCGTCCGGGGCGCACCTGAGCGTTTCATCTTTTTCGATTATAAGATCGGGTTCCGTTCGAGCGTTTGAGATACCGGTGGCGCGATTGAACCAGTGATACATAGCTTCGCGATTTTCCTGGGAGTAGCCATGAGCCGTTGGCCCGACAAACAACTTTATATTGTCTTCCGCACCAAGTAATTGG
>DAOVXR010000196.1 GCA_030636065.1 Sedimentisphaerales bacterium
GCGTATCGAGGTCTGGAAATAACCGATGAAGTCATTGAGTCGCCTCAAAGTATTATATTCGATCAAGCCGAGAACCGCCTGCACTTTCAGCGGGCCTTATTGAAATACCTGTTACAATAATGAGTGCCAAACGAACAACAAAACAAACAAAACGTCGCGCCAACCAGTTACGGCCCCTGCGTATCACCCGGCATTACATAGATAGCGCTGCCGGTTCGGTACTAATAGAAATGGGGCAGACCCGTGTTCTCTGCAACGCCAGTTTCGTTAATGAACTGCCCCGCTGGCGTAAGGAAAGCGGCCTTGGCTGGGTAACGGCCGAGTACAGTATGCTGCCGGCTGCCACCAGTCCACGCAAACCCCGCAGTCGATCCGGACATACCGACGGGCGAGGAATGGAAATTCAACGGCTTGTAGGCCGGGTGCTTCGGGCGGTAGTCGATTTTGAGAAACTTGGCCCTAATACCATTTATCTGGATTGCGACGTCCTCCAGGCCGACGGCGGTACGAGAACTGCCGCGATCAACGGCTGTTATATGGCGTTAGTCGATGCGGTTCGGTACGGCCTGAAAGAGGGGTTTATTACCGAAAATCCCATTAAAGCCGCTGTCGCAGCCGTTAGTGTGGGCATCGCCAGGGGCAGGGTAGCCCTCGATCTCGATTACGAACTGGACAGTAACGCCGATGTCGATATGAATGTGGCTATGACCGATGACGGACGTTTTATCGAGATACAGGGCACCGCCGAGCAGTCGCCCTATACAACGGAAGAACTGGATAAAATGCTTACATTCGCCAAAAGGGGCATAAAAAAAATACTGGCCGAGCAAAAAAGATCACTTGGAAACAAATGAAAATATGGAAGTGATCGACGAAATAGTATTGGCTACGACGAATCGGGGTAAGCTTAATGAGCTTGAAGAAATGCTTGGCGGCCTGGCGGTAAAAGTACGCGGGCTGGAGGAGTTCGGGCCAATAGAAGAAGCTGAAGAGACCGGGGCCACGTTTGCCCAAAACGCCCGTCAAAAAGCTCTGCATTACAGTAATCTGCTACAACGATGTGTGTTGGCAGACGATTCCGGCTTGCAGGTCGAAGCTCTCGATCAGGCACCAGGTGTGTATTCTGCACGGTTTGCCGGTGTGGATGGGGCTGAACGTGATAAAGCCAATAATAAAAAATTGCTGGAATTGCTGAACGAAGTACCAGACGAAAAACGCGTGGCCCGGTTCTGCTGTTGTCTTTGTATGTGCGGCAATTCTCAAGAGGTACTTGTCGAAGTTGAGGGGTTTCTAAAAGGAATTATTGCCACCGAGCCGCGAGGAAATAACGGGTTCGGCTATGATCCGATTTTTTATCTGCCGGACAAGGGTAAAACCGTGGCGGAACTTGCAGACAAAGAAAAAAACATTATCTCTCACCGTGGTCAGGCACTTGGAAAATTGCTTTTACAGCTTAAACCGATGCTTGATGAAAAGTGATACGCCTTGGGGTAATTTTCTGCGCTATCGATTCAACGTAACCGTTCAGGCTTTTTATCTTTTGCCCTTTCAGGGCTAATAAAAAGAAGAAACCCCCGATGTAAAATCGGGGGCTAATAAACGCGCTAAACACGCGGGCCACAGGCCCGGGCTACTTGAGAAAAAGAAACCGTGAACAGTTACGAAAAAAGGTTCTCATCTGTTACTTTAAGAGCCACTGTTCGGCAAAAGCAGCCAAGTCCTGAATGTCAATGGATTCATCAATATATATATCGCATCTTGGGTCCCAGTTTGTGTCATCCGGGCTGGTTAACCATGCCGCTGAAAATATAGCGAAGTCAGCCAGGTCAATGTCGCCATCATCGTCAAAATCAACATAAGCGAACATTACCGGCTCAGAAATATGGAGAAAACTACTGGTACTTAAGGACGGATCGAAAATAACATTTCGATTCCAGAAAAAGTTCATCCCCAGTACACCGTCCAGCGGGCCACCTTCGGGCGATTCAAGATCGAGTATGACAAATGGGGCGTGAGAAAACTCCATCGCCCCGCCCAAGGCATTTATTTTTACATAATCAATATAGTAACCCGGCACATCCTGCACCAGTCCGGCGACACCACAAACATCCACTGTAAAGTCGGGGTCAACAGGCAAATTCAGCTTGGCCGCCATTGCGGGACTCATAATCGAACTCTGTGCCCCTGTGTCAACCAGAACACGCATATACTGGATAGGATTAGTAGGGGCAGGCTCTCCCTGAAGAACGCCGATCTCAGAAAAGAACGCACCGCCAAAGGGAAACGACATCGGAGTGAGAGAGAGCAATGTCGGAATAATGGGTGTTTTGAAGTCCTCAAAATCTCCATAATAACTGGCAGTGGTAGCAACAGTTGGGCCACCAAATTCGATAGCTATCTTGCGCGAATACACGGGAATAGACGGGTCCGACGGATCGAGTATCTGAACGTCCGGTGAGATATATGACCGGCCGTTGACTGATACCCTTTGTAAATTGTCGTTACGAATAACAGCAGTGAAAAAAGAAACAAAAGGTGTGCCAATTACCGCACTGATAACCTCGCCGTTGCCACAGGAAATCGCCGGGGCGACAGGCAATGATATATTTGTATGACCCATAAGTTGGGAGGTATCGAGTTGGCCGTTAGGTTGAACAGCGGACAAACCGGCGGCAAAGAAACCATGGGGCTGGGATAGTAAAGCATCCACCGAACCGCCTACGCCGCCAAGAGGAAGAACATTACCAGTCAGATTGCCGCCGGTCAGGCCAAGGGTAACAGCGCTCGAACCGGCAACCAGATCGACGACCGAACCACTGTCGAAAACTCCGACAACAAAATTATCAGCGGCCGGAGGATTGAGTGGATTACCTACGTATGAAGACTGCAGAATATGTTCGTAATCAAGGTCCGAGGAACTGCATTTGTCGGATGTTACTATAGCCACTAAAGGAGAAAAACCCGCCAGGGGGGGTACGGTATGGTCTGTGAGGGCCAATATGGCTGGAGTGGATTCCAGGTAGATGGTAGTTTCTTCCTGTTCAGAAACGGAGATGATCTTAAGGCCGCCTGTGGCTCGAATATTTACGGAACGGCGTTGCCAGCCGGCTCGGTTGGTCTGATCTGCCGGAGCGACAGAGACCAGGCATGCGAAAACAACGAATAAAAACGACAGGCATATTCGAATTGATAAGCGGGTTTTCATAATGGCACCATTAGCAATCTATTTCGGGAGGTTGTACAGGTTCTCTTAACTCCTCATGTATTGTACCAATTATATGGAAAAAGAGCAAGGGGAAATGACTGACGACAAGAGCACCAAGAACACCTCTCTGAAATACAGAAAGGTGCCACCCAACGTCATTCCTGCGGTATTATTGGACTGTGCAGGCGGGACGCCTGCGGTACGGTTACGTTTTACTGCCGAGTTTTTTTCGGCATTCGTTGAGGATGTCCGCGGTTCGGCTGGCTCCTACACGGCTGACACCGAAAGATCGCACCTTTAGAAGTGTGTCAAAGTCCCGAACTCCACCGGCAGCCTTCACCTGAACGTGAGGAGGGGAATGCTCTCGCATTAATTTCAGGTCTTCCGGAGTAGCCCCGCCGGTGCCGTAGCCGGTTGAGGTTTTTACCCAATCGACATTCAATCGGCCGCATATTTCGCAGAGTTTGATTTTCCGGTCGTTATCGAGATAACAGTTTTCGAAGATTACCTTGACCTTCTTTCCCCGTGCGTGAGCTATATCCACAATTGCCCCAACCTCGGAGTGTACATAATCCCAATCACCACTGATGACTTTACTGACATTTACAACCATATCCAGTTCCTCTCCGCCGTCATCCAGTGCCTGTTTCGCTTCGGCTATTTTGACAGTCGTGGTATGGCCGCCATGAGGAAAACCGATAGTCGTGCCGGCCTTAACGGTGCTGCCCTTGAGGATTTCGGCACAGCGTTCGAGATAAAAGGGCATAATGCAAACGCCGGCAACATTATACTCCAGGGCCAACCGGCACCCATCTTCAAGTTGTTGGTTTGTCAATTGAGGATTGAGCAGTGAATGGTCGATCATTTTGGCAATGTCTTCATAGGTATAATCCACAGTTGTCTCCGGAATTTTAAAAAATTGTGGTTCAACTCCAATAAAGTTTGGTAGAAAATCGTTCAAGAGCAGTCCGCAAAGCTGACTGGAGTTTATCGCTTTTAAGCAACCGGCATAATCATCGCGGTTGGTTGCTGTTGCAATAAAACACGGCCAAGATGGCCGTGGCACACTTTATCTTATCTTTCGCAACATAGATAGTGGTCTGTGCCGGAACATGCCGGAGGCCATAAAGCGTTAA
>DAOVXR010000032.1 GCA_030636065.1 Sedimentisphaerales bacterium
GGGGCGGCTGAATACGGGATTGAGCATCGGCAGGCTGGGGGTCGGTTACAGAGCGTTGTCTAACGGTTTTGTCCCACGCCAATACCGTCAGAACCATAACCAAAACAGCAATATATATTTTACGTGAAGTAATCATTCGCGTTATTACCGTAGTAATGTAAAAATCTTGTTATTACCTCGCTGCGAAGGCATCGAGACTCAAATTAATAACACAGCAGCCCTGTTCAGATTGTCCGCGATCGAGAGCCAAAGAACCAATCCGAACAAACGGCAGTTTAACCGGTATTTTTTCCAACAAATCGTACAAACATGGGAACGAGCCGTACAATTGCAAAGCGATAGGCGTTTTATAAAAACGCTCGTCGCCGGTAGTGGGACTGGGCGTAATTTCGTCCAGTCGCAAACCACAATGGTCAGCCAGGCTTCCGAGAGAACGTATCACTTCCGGAATATCGGTACTACAGTTGAGTAGGCCTGCGTTTTGCCGGGCCTGTTGCGCAAGGCTCCTTTGATCCTGAATGACAACTTCCAGTTGATTTACCTGTGCATGGATCGAATCATTTTCCTGTAATATCCGTTGCTGATCCTGCTGTGCCCGGCCCATCTTCTGCCCCATGGGCTTGAACAGGAACAGCCACCCCAGCCCGGCAAATAACAACAGGGCAGCAACAGCGTACAAATCAACATCAAAGATTTTTGGGTTCTTGCATATCAGCATAATCAATTCTCGCTGAGGATAAAGCCGGCATAAGCGGACATTCGATTTCAAATTCCACAACCAGGGAATTCCGTGAGTTTTCCTCGGGATTTCGGGCAAGACCGAGGTTTCGCCCTGATCGCTGTAAATAAACATACCGGAAAAAGCCGGAATTACGCAGGATGTTCAAAAAATCGGCCACGGCACCGTAGTCCGAAGCCATACCCTTAACCATCATTACCATCCGTCCGGATGAGGCCGGCAGGTCGGCCTGGGATGAACCATCCTGAGCGCCGGGTTTCAGGGCAGGGGCGGACGAAACCTGCGATTTATCAATCAGGAACATTTTGGCGCCTTTTGCCAACGGAGCCTGATGTTGCGCCGAACCGGTTCCAGAGCTAATCTGAGTAATATCCATTCGTTCGAGATAAATCAATTCAGGGCTATGTCTGGTGAGATAACCGATAATGTTCACAAAATTATGATAGCGATCAAGCTCCGTCAGCACGGCAAAACGATCCCGCCATAAATCGAGTTGTTGCTTCTGTTGGTTAAGGGCCTGGAATTTTTCCTGAAGCTGTTGAGATTGCCGGGTAAGGTCGTGGAAGGAACTGTCAGCGTCATGTAAAAAGTGGTACTTCAGGACACCCCATACAAAAATAACACAAAAGACAACCGCCATTAGCAAAGACCAGAGACGAAGGCGCTTACCGCGTTGTTGTCTTAATATCAATTTGTCAGGAATCAGATTGACAGCAACCATCTAATCGTCCTCCCCGGCAAGGGCCAATCCCAGAGCCGTAGTCCAGGACCCGATATTACAGCGGGTCGAAGGTAAATAACGGGTGATTTCAGCAAGCAGAGGATTGGCAATATGGACGACCGGCAGTTCGAAATACTCATTGAGAAACTGGTCGAGATTATCCATTACCCCGGCAGAGCCGGAAAGCAAAATTCTGTCCAGCCGGGCACTGCTCTGCTCGGCAATGACATAGTTCAGTGTTCGTATCAATGCCTCCACATACTCGTTCAAGTCCGCCTGTAACGCGGCGAAAATTGTTTTGGAAATCTCGTTGCCGGTCCGGGCGGTTTCATTTTCCGCTGTGGCAACAGCAACGCCACCCTGATCCGACCGCAAATCTGTCTTTTCCTCTCGAACGTCCGGGATGCGCAGGCGGCGAGATCGACTGTCAATACCATAGGCAATTTTCAATTTTTCCGCCAACCGCTCATCGATCATCAATCGCTGCGCCAACGCCTGAGTGAGTCCCCTTCCGCCCAGTTGAAAACGACGGCAAAATATCGGGCCGCGCGGGCCACAAACAACAAGAGTACTGCCGTGAAATCCGACGTCAAGGACGCCGGTAAGGATGTCGTCCGCTTGCTCGTGAGATTTACTGTAGTAACTGTAGTTATCGTACCGGGCCAATCGGGCCAGAGTACACGGCACAGCATCCACAGCCACACATTGCAGACCGAGTGATCGGAGCAAATCGATTCGATGTGTTATCCAGTCGCTGTCGGTGGCAAAGGCCAAAACGGTTATTTGACCCTTCCGGTCGTTCCGATCGACAAGAACATAGTCAAAGACAGCCCGTTCAACCGGGAATGAAAGATGACCCGCAATTTGCAGTCTGACGGCGCCGAGCACAGCCTCACGGGGCAGACCGGTCGGCGGCGAAGGAAGCGTTACCGGCCGAACATCCATTTTTTCCAATGGACAGTTCAGGATAACGCCACGTCCGACAAAACCGCCCCGATCGATAAGGCGTGTTAGAGACAGAGATTCCGCGGCATCGAAAGAGTCCGGCTCGGTAGCAAACCCGTCAGGAAAAGGTATCTCCAGAGCAGCGTGAACATGTAACATATCCTGATGATCTCGCTTCGCTGAACCATCGCGGAATAATTGCACAGCCCTCAGAGCAGTACTACCCCAGTCAAGGCCGATAGGTAAATAATTTTTTGTCAGCCAATCTAACATTCGTAATCCGAAATCCTTTTCATATTCATTATGACGATATCTGCGATAAATCAAACAGCGGCAGAACAAGTGAGATCACCAGAACACCGACAATCAATCCCATAAAAATAAGAATTACCGGTTCCATAACCGTGGTTAAGGTACCGATCCTGGTCTCGTTGCGGTCGTCGAGGTAATCGGCCAACATAGTCATAACCCGGCCCACCTGGCCGTTTTCTTCACCAGTCTGTACCATTTGAGCGATACTGGGCGGGATTAGCTTGCTGGTCAGCATAACCTCGTTCATTGTGCAGCCGTTCAAAACACTGGTATGCATCCTGCCGATCAAATCGGTATAAAGATAATTGACGGTAGCCGTTCTGGTCAACTCCAATGCATCCAATAAAGGCACACTGGATTCGATCAACAGGCCCATTAGTCTGAATATCCGCGCATTGATCAGTGCGGAGCTAAGCGGGCCGGCAATGGGGATTTTCAACAAGGTTCTGGTTCTGAACCGTTTGCCCGACTTACTACGCAGGGCAAAGACGATAGAAACAATTACCGCCGACAGCAACCCTGCCGCCAATAAAGTATATTCACGAGCAAAACTGGAGACGCTCAGAAGAGCTTTTGTCGTCGCAGGCAATTTGACATTCAACTCCTCAAAGACCGTAACAAATCGGGGCAGCACAAAGAAAATCAGTATCATCATTACAGCAAGAGAAATTAAAGTCAAAAGGGCCGGATAAATCATAGCCGATATCAGTTTGCTCTTCAGACGGTCAGCCTGGCGGGACAGATCGGCCAGTCGATTCAGGATTTCAGAGAGATTACCGGAAGTTTCGCCGGCAGAGATCATACTGGTAAAAACCGAATCGAAGATGTGCGGATACAAAGAAGCGGCAGATGTCAAAGTACCGCCTTCCTCCACATGCTGCCTCATTTGAGCAACAATCATACGCCAATGGGGATTGGTTAACTGCCGCTCGATGGCAGTCAGGGAAGCGGCAACAGGAGTACCGGTTTCCAAAAGGATGGCCAACTGGGCGGTAAAAAACGGCAGCTCGCGTCGCGACGCCCTTTTCGGATTGACCTTGTCGATTCCATTAGTCAACCCCGTCAGCAGGTCTTTCAGACCGGAACGGCCTATTGCCGAACTGGTTCCGGTTTTTACGCTTATCGGGACCAACCCGCGATTGCTCAACTCGGCCTGCACCTGCGTTACATCATCCACCATAAGGGTGTCTGTAACAATGCTGCCGGTATTATTTAATGCCTGATATTCAATAATCATTGTAGTACTTATAAGTTGGAGTTTTCCGCTATCATTTCTTTTTCTTTATTAGCGGCGCTTTCTTCGATAAAACAGGCCCTCATCATTTCGTCAATGCTGGTAAGGCCCTTTTCGACGCAGCGTATGCCCTCTGTTTTCAGGTCGTGCCAGTTGCCCTGCATCAGATAATTTTTTATCTCACCGGCAGAGGGCCGAGTAAGAATCAAATCCCTCAGTTGGGCGTTCATCTCAAGTACTTCACAAAGTGCCCGACGGCCTTTGAATCCACTGTCGTGGCAAAGTGCGCAGCCCTCGCCGCGATGAAAGGCCCGATGACTGGGGCCGTCCCAACCAATGTCACGCAGGACGGATTCTTCCGGGAAATAAGTGGTTTTGCACTTGGGACAAATAGTACGAATCAGCCGCTGGGCGACAACACCCACAAGGCAGGAAGCAAGCAGGTAAGACTCGATACCCATATTTATCATTCGGGTAACGGCACCCGGACTGTCGTTGGTATGGAGTGTACTCAGGACAAGATGGCCGGTCAGGGCAGCCTGGACAGCGACCTTCGCGGCTTCCTCGTCCCGAATCTCACCGACCATAATAATATCAGGGTCCTGGCGGAGTACCGAACGCAGGGCACGGGCGAAAGTCAGGCCCACAGCCTCGTGTACCTGTATCTGGTTGACCAGTTCGAGCTGGTACTCGACGGGGTCCTCGATGGTAATGATATTTCGCTCCTTGTTACGGAGCAGATCGAGAGCCGAATAGAGTGTTGTGGTTTTGCCGCTGCCGGTCGGGCCGGTAACAAGAAACAAGCCGTAGGGCTTGCTGAGCATCCGCTTCAGGGCCAACACCATACCGTGTTCGTAACCGAGCAGGTCGAGTTTCAATTGCAGATTGCTCTTGTCCAATACCCGCATTACTATCTTTTCACCCAGGATAGTGGGCATAGACGAGATACGCAGATCAATTTCACGGCCTTCCACCATAACGTGAATACGCCCCTCCTGCGGAACGCGTCTTTCGGCAATGTCCATTCGGCCGATAACTTTGATGCGGGAAATTATAGCGGCATGCCATTCCCGCGGCGGAGTCATAAGATCGTGCAGTATGCCGTCAATCCGATAGCGAATGTGAACGCAATGTTTATCGGGTTCGATATGAATGTCGGAGGCGCCTTCCTTAACAGCCTGTTGAATGCTCATATTGACCAGGTTGACTACCGGACTGCCTTCGGCCATTTCCGAGAGGTCGATAATACCGTCCTCATCGACGGCTTCTTTTTCAACCACTTCCACATTGGCGTCTTCGAGAGATGCGACAAAGGAGTCGAGCTTAACATTCTGGACATAGTATTTTTTTATAAATGCCCTGATGTTGGCTTCCAAAGCGATAACCGGTTGAATACGCAGACCTGTCGTGCGTTCCAGGTCGTCCACTACCAGCAGGGCCTGCGGTTCGGCCATCGCCAGGGTGAGTGTATCATCGACCTTGAACATAGGGATAATCAGATTTTTTTCAGCGGTTTCTTTGTCGATAGTATCGACAATATGCGGATCGATCAGACCCACACGCAATTGCACCGCCGGCAGCCCCAGACGCTCCGAAAGACATTCGAGAACCGCTGTTTCGGGCACAATCTGTTGCTCGACAAGCAGCTCGCCGAGTTTTTTACCACTGGACTTCTGCCGGGCCAAAACAGCGGTAAGCTGTTCCTCGTCGAGGTGCCCTTCCTGCACAAGCATTTGTCCGATTCTAATAGCCTGAGATAACAGTTTCATACGAAGCTCCGTACGGCAGCAGTCGTATCGGCATAAATTTCCAAGCGGCTTGAGAGCTTGGTAAGGTTAAATATTTTCCGGGCCAGTTCATTCATACCGCATAGTTTCAAACACAAACCGTGTTCGCTGAATCGTCGGTGATGGCGGCTGATAAGCTCCAGACCGGCACTGTCAATACAGCCCGACTCAGCCATATTGATTACGATACGCCTGGCCCAGTCTCCGGCAAGGACATTAAGAGACTTATCCAGTTCATCCAACTCACCGACCAGCAACGGCCCAAGCGGCTTGAGTATCGTAACGGCGCCTTCTGTGTTGGTTATAACCTTCATTGTTTATTATATAGTCAGTTCAGTGTGTGTTTTCAGGACAATCTTATACGTCTGGTCTTGCTTGTTCGGCCCGCGAGTGAACAGGCGGCGGTACATTTTTTCGAGCATTTCTTCGAAACTGCCGGCAAAACATTTTTGATCCGCGAACGTCCACTGTATGTCCACCCCCATAACATCCAGCGTCTTAACAGCCTGGTCCCGGTTCATTTCCACAGCGAGCCGTTCGGTAACAGCCCGTATAATCGAGCGGGCAAGGAATTCATCGGTACGCGGCAGCAGAACGGCAAATACATCGTCGGCCATTCTCGCAAGCAGGAAATCCTCACTTTTGCCGGAGAGAACCTTATCGAGACAACGACCGAACAATCCCGCAAGCCGACTCCACTGCTGTGCATTTTGAGTGAACATACTCCGAAAACCACGCATGGTAATAACCACAACAGAAAAAAGCTCGTCCCGCTCGCGACACTGTTGCGCCAGATTTTGTCCCTGCCGCATAAACACCTCTTTCCGCAACACACCACTGTCAGGGTCATGCTCAATCGACCACTGACGCTGATTAGTCGCCTGCAGATGATTCCAGAACAGATTGACTAATTTGACTGCGGTGGAAAAACCGTCCTTCATACTATTTTTTCGCTGCTCAGGGTGCCCCCGATATTTATTATTGAATTCAACATTGACCAACAGCGGTTGCCCGTATTCGCGGTACAGGGGGATACAGGCATGACAAATCAAAGACCGAGTATTATTCCGTTCACTATGGGTGTAACATCCGTGATCGCCGGAGGCAAGAAACGCGGCGCCCGACTCCAGCGATTCGATTATTTCCGGTACATTCAGAGGTAATCGACAGGGAGACCGGGTCTCCGGCAACTCCAGCAGGTCAGTAGATGAACAAGCGGCCCCTTTCAGGGCCGGTTTGATTACACATTCGATCAGGTTTTGATGCTCCAGGTCAGGACACCACAGAGAAATGCCGCAAGGCCCCAGGGCATGATTAAGTACCTTTTCAACCAAACGGGTAAAACACTGGTAGCGATAAAGCAATTGGTGGCTGCCCTGCATCAGGCATAGTTCGTCGAGAATACCAGGTGCATAAATCACTGCGTCAGGATTCGCTCTGGAACCGGATACCCGATGAGTAGTTGAATCGCAAGAAGATTCGTTGGCTGGGGCGGTCTGCGTAAGTTGGATTTCAGCGTGTTGATTGTCGGCGTTTTTCGAGGCTATGCCCAGGGTATATCCAGCCATCGCCCCGGCGCCAACCAACAGACAAACAATCAGCGAGTCAAGCGAAATACCCATCAAGCCGAAGACCGCTATAATCATCAGTGTGCCTGCGGTAAAATAAGCAAAGTATAATATCGGGTTTTGCCTTGTTTTATTCATTTATTTTTATCTGTATCTTCAATTATGGGCAGGCCCCAATACAGGGCCGGTAACAGTCAGCGGCAGTTTGATCAACATTTCCGTACCATTCCTGAGCTCGCTGCTGATATCAATGGAGCCGCCGTGCAGAACAACGATTTCCTTACTGATAGCCAGCCCCAATCCGGTACCGGAGATGTCGGCAGTTTCCTCACTGTCCACACGATAGAATTTTTCAAAGATTCTATCGATGTCCTCCGGACCTATCCCCAATCCGGTATCGGCCACCTTGATAAGAACGAAATTGTCATCCACATTAGTCTCGATAAAGACAGTACCGCCTTCCAGCGTGTATTTGATGGCGTTACTGAGAATGTTATTGAGAACCACGGCGAGTTTTTCACGGTCGGCATTAAGGTTGGGCAGTTTGGGATGATAATTGGTTTGTAGAGATATTTTCTTCGCGGCGGCAGAGGCCTTGACATCATTGACACATTGACGCACAAGGCGATCCAAAACCACTTCGCCTTTTTCCAGGGTAAGCGATCCGGTTTCCATCCGGGAGATGTCCAGAATATCGTTGACCAGCCGAATCAATCGAGAAGTTTCATCATTTATCACATTGAAGGCCTCTTTCTGAGCATTGGCGTCCAGTAACATATCCGCAAGTAGCGTCTCGGCATACGCGCGGATATTAGTCAAGGGGCTACGCAGCTCATGACTGACATGAGCGATGAATTCATCACGGCCGGCTTCGCCGACCTTCTGCTGGGTAACATCACGGATACTGACGAGAACGTCTCCACTGTCGCCAACGTGAGCCAATCTGCGACAATAAACAGACAAAACAGATTTTTCCTGTTCGGAACCAGTAACAACATCAAAGGAACTGTCGGCTTGCGGTGAACTGGTATCTAACAGGGCTTCTATGGATTTTTTGGCCTGTGTGTCGTCGAAAAGGTCCACAAGCGAACAGCCGATAATATCGCCCAAAGCACGACCGATAAGACCTTCGCAGGCACGATTTGCCAACGTAAGCGAGCCGGCGCTATCGGTCAGGATGACCCCGTCAGGCAGTGAATCGAACAGCCCGAGCAATCTTTGCGAATCATAGCTACAGAGAAACTGACCCAGGGTTTTTTCGCAGGGCAGGTTTTGCGTTTGTCCGCTTATCTCGTCAAGGATTCCCAAAAGCCGATTCCAACCCCGGTGCGAATCGGAAGTACTCACGCCGACAGGAACAGCCTCCAAATCTTTAAGAACCTCACTGACATCGTCAAGGTGAATAATTCGCTCCAGATTGGCTTCGATCCCGCGGAGTGCCCGCTGACGACGCCAAATCGAAAAATAAGCAAAGACAGCCAGAATCGTAGTAATGAAAACCGACAGCAACAATATGGGCAGGATAATCGAAAGCATATAAGGAGCAGGCCAAATAGTCCTATAAAGACAAAACGCTATCACTAATAGAGATGTCGCGATTAAATTTACGGTAATAACTATTGTATTGTTTCGTGTGTTCACTTGCTCATTCCGCCATATTTCATATTTGAACATGTTTCCAAATCACCATACACAGACTATCGACGATAGTAACGCTGTAGTTTCCTCATTGATAAAATTTCTATCCGAAAATATTTGCGACGCTTACCGGTTCACTGCTGAAAATGGGGAAAAGGCTGAAAAAAAGCAGCAAAAAAAGGCGGTTAAGACGCCTTGAAAGATGTCCGATTTTGATACCAGTATAATATATGGTTTGAGCGGAACAACAATACAGACAGTTAATTCTTGTTGAGAATATACCTATGAAAATATTACTGGCGGACGACGATCCTTTTATTCACCATATCGTTACCCTGTGGCTGAACCGGAATGGTCACGAAGTGAGCAACGTCCATAACGGCCTGGAAGCCCTGGCAAAACTAAAGGATGGCGGCTTCGACGGACTGATAACCGATGTAAATATGCCTTTAATGAAGGGAATCGACCTCGTTAAGGAGGTATTACAATTACCTCAAAAGCCGGATTTGATTGTGGTATTGACCTCCCGGTGCGATACAGGACAACTCAAAAGGGAACTGGATAATCCGCAGGTGCATCTGTTCAACAAGCCGTTCAGTCCGGCAGTCCTGACGGAGCTTATAGAGAGATTACACAAGGAAAAACAACACCAGCATGAACTCGAGCAAAGAAAAACTGTTGCGAACACTGCTTGATCTGGCACGGTCCGGTGAACCTCTGTCCCCGGAACTGACAGCAGCAATAGAAGATGAATATATTGCAGCCACATCGCAAGAGCCATTTTTACATGGGCCGGACCATCCCGACCAGGCGGACATCTACACATTACCGGACGAAATCTCGAAAAAACTTGACGAAATTGTAAATGTATTCAAAAATATCGGCTCTGAGAAGGAAGACCTCGCCGGGGAACTGCTATCCAGTTACAACCATCTGAATACCGCCTTCGACGCCACGGTCGCTGTAGCCAACAACAAGAATATCCAGCAGGCCGTCCAGACACTCATCAGTGAAATATCCCACGCGGTCGATAGCAATTATTGTTATTACTTTGGCGACATGGCCGAAAAGTTCCCCAAAAACCCGGA
>DAOVXR010000343.1 GCA_030636065.1 Sedimentisphaerales bacterium
GTATCCCCGAATGATACGAATCGCTCTTTCCGGCCAAACATCCAAAGAAACAATACTGCGGTCTGTTGGCCCGATTCATCAGTATTTGCCCAAGCCCTGCAATGCTGAGACCCTCAAAACGACTATTAGTCGTGTGTGTTCATGCCGAGACTTACTAACAAATGAAAAACTTCAGGGCTTAATATCGCAATTGGAATCTTTGCCGTGTATGTCACGCCTTTATACTCAATTGATAGAGGAACTCCAATCTGATGATGCCTCAATCGATAAAGTAGCACACATTATATCTCATGATGTGGCAATGAGTGCCAAAATATTACAATTGGTGAACTCGGCTTTCTTCGGAGTTCGACAACATGTTACAGATATCTCCCAGGCGGTTACACTTTTAGGGTTGGACATCGTCAAGGCACTGGTGCTTTCCGTAAAGATTTTTTCTCAATTCAACCAGATCAAATTAGATAACTTTTCATTTGATACTCTTTGGGAACACAGCTTTATCGTAGGCCAATGGGGTAAGTTAATAGCCAGGGCCGAAAATGCTGACCAAAAAACCATCGATTACGCTATGGTTGCGGGCATGTTGCACGATATAGGCAAGCTGGTATTCGCAATGAAAATGCCCGAACAATACGGGCAGGTGCTATCTCTGGCAGAAAATAATAATATTACAATATGCCACGCCGAGAAGGAACTAATTGGCGCTACTCATGCTGAGGTGGGGTCCTACCTGTTGGGGCTATGGGGATTTTCTAATTTCATTATTGAAGCACTGGCTTTTCATCACCGGCCGACAGAGATACCAACAAAACAATTTAGTCCACTGACGGCGGTTCATGTAGCCAATTTCCTGGCCCATGAAATTTCTGTAACCAATGGTGAGCCTGATAAAAGCATAGAAATAAACACAGACTATCTGGAGAGCCTGGGATTGGCCCAGCGACTATCCATATGGCAAGAAGCATGCCTTGATAGCCTGAAGGTAAAATGTTAGAATAAGGAGATATATAAATGTTACATAAAATACTATTTGTCGATGACGAACCAAATGTAACTAACGCATTAAAGCACATGTTTCGCAAGGAGCAATGTGACATCCTGACCGCAAACTCAGCGGATGAAGCTCTGGCGATACTAGGTCAGGAAACAGTAGATGTGGTAGTATCAGATGAACAAATGCCCGGCATGTCCGGGTCGGAGCTACTTGCCAAAGTACGCCGGGAATATCCTGATACCGTTCGAATCATTTTGACCGGACAAGCGAGTCTTGATGCAGCTATTCGTGCCATTAACGAAGGAGAAATCTACCGCTTCTTAACAAAACCGTGTAATGGTATGGAACTTGCCGTTACCATCCGCCAGGCTTTACAGCAGAAGAAACTTATGGCGGAAAGCCGGAAATTGCTGAAAATGACTCGGCAGCAATCTGAATTGATAAACGAGATGGAAATTGCCCATCCTGGAATTACGGAAGTTAAAAGGGATGCCAAGGGGACAATTATTATTGATGATTCGACCGAAGATGTCGAAGATGTAGATGAACTGATTCAAGAAATCAATACAGAAGTCAAAAAAACGGAAAAGCTGTTTTTAGATTGGACTGTTGCGGATAAGGCATGAGAACAAATATTATAGACTGGAAAAGAACAAATGTCGCATAAGATACTTTTTGTCGATGACGAACCCAATGTAACCAATGCATTAAAGCATACACTGCGCAAAGAACGCTATGATATTTTGACCGCGGATTCAGCCAAAGAAGCACTCGAAATTCTGGCTCGACATAGTGTGGATGTTGTGGTATCAGATGAACAAATGCCCGGCATGTCCGGATCGAAACTACTCACCAGGGTACGTAAGGAATATCCTGAGATTATTCGGATTGTTTTGACCGGTGAGGCAAGCGCTGAGGCAGCTACGCGTGCCA
>DAOVXR010000204.1 GCA_030636065.1 Sedimentisphaerales bacterium
TAAGGACTTACACCAATTGTGCTGACAAATTCGCTATGTTGTTTCATGCGTCATTGCCGGCTGAAAATTTAGCTGAATCGATAGCGCAGAAAATCACCCCAAGGGGTGTTATTCGGTTCGGCTGGTAATTTCGATCAGATGAAATCCGAATTGCGTTTGGATTGGGCCGTGAATTTTTTCAAGGTCTTCGTTGAAGACTACTTCGTCGAATTCTTTGACCATTTGGCCTTGTGAGAATTCGCCCAGACTTCCGCCCTTTTTACCGGACGGGCATTTGGAATGTTCCGCAGCCAATTCCTCGAAATCGGTTCCAGACTCGATTTGTTTCTTGATGTCTTCACATTGTTCCTGCGTTTCGACCAGAATATGACGTGCCGCGGCTTTTGCCATAACTACCTCCGTTAAAAGTTGTTAGGTAAATTGATGCAACCGCCAAAAGTCCGAAAAACGCCGCAAAAACAGCGGCAACGCCTCAAAATCAAGTGGGAAAAGTACTTTTGACGCTGGCGTCTAAATTCATTTGTGATCAACATAACACGCGTCCATATTAGCTGAATTTCGGGGAATGTCCAATCCTATTTGGAGCACTATCGCTAACCACCTCTTAAATAAGCAGTTATATTAAGCTGCCGCCCTTTTATTGTCTGCGGGATAACGAAAAAATTGAAAAAAATAAGTTTGTTTTGGCATTTTTCTTGAAGAACAGGCACATAACCTTATAATATCGAAGTTCCTGTAATGATGACTTATAGCGATAAAACATTGATTTTAATGAATTTGGAGTAATTGAATGATAAAGGTCAAGGCCAGAAGCGGCGAATCTATTCAGCAGATGATGAAGCGTTTTAAGAAAATGTGCGAAAAAGAAGGGCTGATCAAGGACATCAAGCGTCAGAGTTATTACGAGAAGCCCTCGGAAAAACGCCGTCGCCGTATGCGTAAGAGTCGCCCGATGGGCGATCGATATTAACCGTAAGATGTTTCCCTTAAGGGGGTTAGCCTTCTCTCTGATTATCTTGTCAGGTGGGCTGTATATTCCAGTCTTGAATGCGCCAGGGGACCGAGGGTGGTTTTCAAGAGCATTTGGTTTTTTTGGTATTTAACAGAAGCGAACTGAAAGGAGATATGCTGTGAGCAACTCTAAGCTGACTTTGTGTCAATTTGTACTGGTACTTATAACATTAACTTTTGTGGTTGCCGCCTTCCCTGCAACTACCTCAGCCCAGGTCGAGGCAGTCAAAAGTGAGTCGGCGGTCGTGGCCGAGGCTGCTGTAACACCGCTGGCAGTGGAAGAAATAGCGGGTTTTTCCATGTTCGAATGGCCCCTCGTTATCTGGTGGTTGGCTCCGATTGGTTCGATATTTGCCCTTTTCTGGGCGTTCAGGCTCTATAAACAAGTAGTCGCCGCTGACGAAGGCGACGAAAGAATGAAGGAAATCGCCAACTATGTCAGCGAAGGCGCTATGGCATATCTCAAACGTCAATATAGCGTAGTGGCTGTGTTCTTTCTTGTCGTCTGCATAATCCTGTACATCATGGGCCGAATCGGCGTGCAGCATCCATTAGTCTTTGTCGCGTTCCTTACAGGCGGTTTCTTCAGCGGCTTATGTGGTTTCCTCGGTATGAAAACCGCAACTATGGCCAGTAACAGAACGACCCAGGGAGCAAAAGAAAGTCTCAATCGCGGACTCCAGGTCGCGTTTCGTGCCGGTGCCGTTATGGGGCTGGTCGTGGTAGGGTTCGGGTTATTAGATATTACACTGTGGTTTATTATCCTGGCGAAAATCGCGCCGGCCCTGATCGAAGGCTTTCATATGAGCCTGGTTGAAATCACCGTAGTTATGCTTTGTTTCGGTATGGGAGCCAGTTCGCAAGCGTTATTCGCCCGTGTCGGCGGTGGGATTTATACCAAGGCCGCTGACGTCGGAGCTGACCTCGTGGGCAAAGTCGAAGCAGGCATACCCGAAGACGATCCGAGAAACCCGGCAACTATAGCCGACAACGTCGGCGATAATGTCGGCGATGTGGCAGGGATGGGAGCCGATCTGTACGAAAGCTATTGCGGCTCGATTCTGGCAACGGCGGCACTCGGTGTGGCGGCCGTCGCGGCTATCGGTAAAAGCGGCGACATGCTCATCCAACACCAGGCACAAATGCTTGCGCTACCAATGATCCTGGCGGGTATCGGTATCTTCATGAGCATTATCGGTATCGGTTTCGTACGCGCCAAAGACGACGCTACAATGAAAGACCTGCTCGGAGCCTTGAGCCGAGGCGTCAACGGAAGCAGCGCCCTAATCGTTGGCGCTACCGCCGTGTTCAGTTATCTTCTGCTCGACGGCATCCCCGACGTGAGATGGTGGGGGATATTACTCGCAGTAGTATCAGGCCTTCTCGCAGGTTTTCTTATCGGTAAAAGTACGGAATATTACACGAGCTACGAATACAAACCTACACAAAAACTTGCCGAACAATCCGAGACCGGCCCGGCTACCGTAATCATTGCCGGCATGGCACTTGGTATGAGAAGTACCGGAGCGTCGCTACTTACAATTATGGTGGCAATTATGGCAGCGTTCGCATTCGCAGGCGGCTTCGAGCATTTTGCACTGGGCCTCTATGGCGTAGGCATAGCGGCGGTTGGAATGTTGGCAACATTAGGAATAACACTTGCCACCGACGCATACGGACCCATTGCCGATAACGCCGGCGGTAACGCCGAGATGTCCGGCCAAGGCCCGGAAGTCCGTAAAAGAACCGACGCCTTAGACAGCCTCGGAAATACAACCGCGGCCACCGGCAAAGGATTCGCTATCGGCTCGGCAGCCCTGACTGCCCTTGCCCTTCTGGCAGCATACGTCGAAGAAGTACGAGTCGGCCAACATCGACAGGCTGAAGAATATCTGAACGAACTAATGGCCTCCGAAACAACTGTCAAAACCCAACAAATTTATTATATCGGCCATAATAAATGGGCACAGGCTGTCAGCTTGGGCGAAGACAAAGACGGCAACGCAATTGTCAAAAAAGCCGAATGCTGGATGGACCTGACACACACAAAAACAATTGCAAATGGAGAAACTCTCGAATCTGAAACCCTATTAACCGCATTAGGGACACCAAACGAACAACATGTCTGCACAGGCAAACTGGCAGGTCTTGGCCGTGATTTAGAACTCGTATCGCGAGAAAAAGCATCGCTGTTACAATATATGGATTTCTATAAAGTGCATCTGATGAATCCGCGCGTGCTATGCGGAATGTTCGCCGGGGTTATGCTGGTGTTCATGTTCTGCGCAATGACTATGGAAGCAGTCGGGCGGGCAGCGTACGCTATGGTAAAAGAGGTTCGCAGGCAATTCAAAGAAATCGCAGGCATCATGGAAGGTACCGCTACACCAGATTATGCCCGCTGCGTGGCAATCTCCACGGCAGGCGCCCAAAAGGAAATGATTATCCCATCCCTGATGGCCTTGACTGTGCCGATCCTGGTGGGTCTGGTTTTGGGTGTGCCGGGTGTTATGGGCCTGCTGGCAGGCGGTCTGACCTGTGGGTTCGGTATGGCGATCTTCATGGCTAACGCTGGCGGCGCCTGGGATAATGCCAAAAAATATATCGAAACCGGCGAACTCGGCGGTAAAGGCTCTGACAAACACAAGGCCACAGTTGTCGGCGATACCGTCGGCGACCCGTGCAAAGATACGTCCGGGCCGAGCCTGAATATCCTGATCAAGCTGATGAGTATGGTCTCAATCGTATTCGCGGGCCTGATCGTTAAGTTCGCGCCTATGATCGCCGATTGGCTGCACTTGGGATAGAAAAGAAAAGTGGCGAGTGGCGAGAAAATCACCATCGCCTGTCCTGCTGGACAGACGCTGCCACCCATCGAGGGTTGTACAAGAGAACCTCTCTAGAATGCAGAAAGGTGCCACCCGGGGCTGCACCTGGGATAGAAAAGAAGAGTGGTGAGTGGCGAGTGGTGAGAAAATCACCATCGCCTGTCCTGTTGGACAGACGCTGCCACCCATCGAGGATTGTACAAGAGTACCTCTCCTCCTTCGGCGGAAAGGTGGCACCCGGCGGTTACAAAAAATATGGTGCGATACATCACACCCTACTTGACTGAGCAATTAGTCGAATAAAAAAGGCTATCTGCGATGGACAAAAATCTGAATCGTCGTGAGTTTGTAAAAGCTGCCGGTACCGCCGCCGTTGGTCTGGCA
>DAOVXR010000041.1 GCA_030636065.1 Sedimentisphaerales bacterium
AGAAGAATATCTCGAAGGCAACACCCGAATAACCCGAACCACATTGAAAATCGGCGGCAGAACCATGACTTCCGTTACCCGCCGTGATCCCGATGTCGATACCCTCTGGGTAACAGAACATCTGCTGAAAACAGAAGACGACTTAAAAGCGTATCTGCAATTGCCCGACGAATTCTTCGATGAGAATATCAACATAACCGAACTGATCGAAGAAGACCGCCAACTCGGCGACAGAGGAATTGTGATGGTCGATACCGAAGACCCGATATGCGCTGCCGCCTCGCTTTTCAGTATGGAAAATTTTACCATCCTGGCGATGACCGAACAAAAACTGTTCCATCGTCTGCTGGAAATGTATGCCCGTCAGATTCACGCCCGCACCGAAAAAGTTGCCCGTGAATTCCCGGGCCATCTATGGCGCATCTACGGCCCGGAATATGCCGCCGAACCCTATCTGCCACCCCGACTTTTCGATGAATATGTAGTCCGCTACACCGGGCCTATGGTAAAAATGATCAAGAAGTACGGCGGCTTTGCCCGAATACACTGCCACGGGAAAATTCGCAATGTACTCGATCATATTATTAAAATGGGCGCCGACGCGATAGACCCCATCGAGCCACCTCCATTCGGCGATGTGGAACTTGATTTTGTCCGCAAAGAATACGGCAAAAACATGGTACTTTTCGGCAACCTGGAAATTTGCGATATTGAAAACACCGAACCCGACGAATTTGAAAAAATCGTGCAAAAATCCCTAAAAGACGGCACGGTTGGGCAGGGCCGTGGCTTCGTACTAATGCCCTCGGCAAGTCCGTTCGGCCGGAAAATATCGGATAAAGCATTGAAAAATTATGAAACGATAGTCCGCAAAGTGAACGAATTCAAATAACCCAGCCAAAATAATTGGCTTTCATTCAATAAAGTTGTTTAAGAAAAAAAGACAGTCAGCCGCAGGCTGACTGGAGTTTATCGCATTGTGGCAACCGGCATAATCATCGTAGATAGTGGATTATACCAGTAATATGCCGGAGGCCATAAAGCGTTAAACTCCAAGGTTTTGCTTGCAAAACCTTGAAAGTTGGCCTCGTGGGTTTTTCAAGATAGACCCTTATAAAACAAATAGTTACAATGTTAAGTTCTTGAAAACGCGTATAAAAAACAAAGAATTACAAGATTGTATTACGAATAAAATGATTGTATTCTTTAGTGTATTTGGTGTGGTTCGTGGTTAGCAAACGAACATTTTATTAAAATTGCTAACGCGATCAACCCCAAATGGCGAGCATGGCCCGGGCTACGTGTGCTAAAGAATGTTATTGACACGAAGGATGTCTGGGGTTAGTTGTCAGTGGATGGAAACGGGTCAGACAACAAACAGGAATTGAAACGAATAGGATAAACCGGGGCTCCTGGAAACAATAAGACCAAAAAGGTGTCCGACCTTTAATTATTCAAGTGGCGGGCATGGCCCGGGCTACTTTTTGTCCGGGCTACGTCTGCTGAGACACGGAGAAGAAAAAGAAAGAGGATTTAGCCCAAGAGGTGGGTTACGATCCCACCCATAAGACTGACGCCTTGTCATGTTATATCATATTGCAAAATAGAGACTTAGGGTTTTTAATGCCATTCGTGCCGGATGCCTTTAATTTTCCTCTTTGAGGTGCTAAACGTTATATTTTGATTTGACGAATTTGAAAACTTTGGGTAGTCTATCAGGATTAAAGAGCGAGCTGCGATAAGTTGAGGATACAAATGGATGTACCTGATATATACAAACCCTGGCTTGAAAAGAGGATTTTAGAAAATCTTCGTAGGGATAATTGTATAAAATCCGAAATTAGTGACGATTTTTTTAAGCGCCTGGCAGACAAGGGAAATCCATGCAGACCCGAGGATGCCAAAAACGTAGCTATTGATATAGTTAAGACTGATCCTGATAGGTTTTTATGCCAAGGGGGAAGAATTCCCAGTGATTCGTTCAATACGCTTTTTCGATTAGAGCAAGTAACAAAATTAGAGGATCATCTTCCTTGGGAGCATCTACGCAAATTTGGCATAAAAGACAAAAAAACACTCAACCTTCAGGAGCTTCCTGACGATGAATTAAGCATTATTGTGCATATGTATAAGGGGACACTGGACTTAGGCAGCAGGGACAGGGACAAACTTGATATTGTATGGATTACCGATAGCAAAAAAACTGAGCGAATTGGTTTAAAAGAATTGGTTGACAGGTTAGGATTAGTTAATCTGGAAAAGGAAAAACGCTGTCTTAAAATTGTGTATAAACGGGATAAAGCGGAAAAAAACTTGCATTTACCGCGTTCTTTTGATGGTATAGCCAATAATCAATTTGAGGTTGTTGAGGATTGTAATGCAGATGCGGGAAAGACAGTACCGTTAAATCTGATGCGCGAACAAGGTTTGCCGGAAGCCGTACATAGAGGGTGTAAGGTAGAGCCGGAAATATTTGAAGTGGAGCCAATAGAATGATTTCAGTCGAACGAGCATTGAATTCTATCCATGGGAAAAGTGCAGAAGAGGTGCGTAAATTTGCTCGTAACCGAATTTCAGGTACAGATATAGCATCCTTTGGAAGTGGACACTCAACCGAGCCCAGCGAAGACGTAGTAATTCAACTACTTAGAAATCCCGAACTTGACGCAGAAAAAAGGAAAGCGGTAGTAGAAGGATGGATGGATGTATATCGAGAAGCAAGAAAATGGTTGCTAGATGACCCTGATTACGTTGAGGACATTAAAAAGTGGAAAGATGTAGTTGTAAATCTATGTAGAGTTATTGATATTGCCGAACCGCCTGAATTTAAAAAATATGTAAAGCGACTCATAACCGAGCTACTTGACGAAGAATCCTGCCCGGGAGAACTACTGGGTGCCGCGGTAAAAGCATATATGGCATACGCGCAGGACGAGAAAGACATCAGGTTCTGGAAGGATGAAATTCTGACAAATAAAGATGTTGCGGCCTATGGTTTCAATGCTTTACTTGATATTGATATTCAAAGTCCTGACATTGCTCCTGAAGATAAACCTAAAATTGAAAAATATCTTTGTGATTTATGGCGGTTACAGGTGGAAGAGAATTGGCCGGTAAATACAGCGTTTCTGATGCGCCGGGCGGCCAGATTAAGAGATGAAACTGCTTTAATATACAGGGTACTTCTGATATTGAAAAACGAAGAATCTTCTTTGTGGGAAAAAATTGAGAAAGAGCTAAAGCAACCTTGGAGCCAACAATGGTTAGAAAAATTAGTGGAGTTTGAATCACCACCACATCAAGAAATTCACAAAAGAAATATAGAGAAAGATAATATAAGTGTACGTAAGGCCGATTCTGTGTTGGAGATGAACGTCGAAGATTTTGGTATTGCTCTTGATGGTTATATTTATGGTAGAGTTAACTTTCGAATGCCTCCGATAAATATGGATTACACGGATATTATAAAAAAACATCTTGGGCGACAGGAAGCAAAAAAAAGGATTAAACTTGTAAGTTTCAAAAACGCATTTGAGGAGGTTGAGCATGTCTCAAACTTTGGATAAATTAAGTACAGGCATAAAAGGTTTAGACGATGACTTGCGGGAGTTGTTTGCCATATGTGAGGACAAAAAAAAGCTCAATACTATAAAACATGCTATTGCTAATAAGGATATCTCAAGTGAAGAATTTTCAAAAGTTGTCCCTAAAGTTTTGATAAACCTTTCGTTTTTTTTACTTGGCCCTCAATCCATAGTTCTTTTAGAGCAAATTAACGAAGCTGCTGTTGGTTTAGTTCAAGAAGCCAAATCGCTTATTGAAAACCATTTTGCCAATTTATTTGAGAATAAAATTGCCAAATCACGGTTAATTCGTGAGAGTAAAGTGACAACAGAAGAACAGGAGCCTGTCGAATCTATTGCTGATGAGAGAATTCAGGGTATTGAATATTATTTGATGTGGGAGGATGATCCACCAGAGCTTACGCCAGCAGCTTGCATAGCTTTTAAAAACCGAAAAAAGAAAATTCTGTTAAAGACAAGATTAGAGTGGGAAGACCTTGGCTTCCTTTTGAAAACTCTATCAGACATCTTTGTTGAGTTGCTTGAAAAAGGAAAATCACTTGCTGAATTGGGACAACTTGATCTGTCTGATTCCGAAAAAGTTTTAAAGAATATTGAAGAAACTTCAGTAAATCTACAGCAGATGAAAGAGATTATGCCTATATACAAAGCAAAGACTGAAACTGATAACAACCAGCAATCAGTAGAAGATTCATCGAATTGAAAAAAACTATTGTTCTTGAGTAACAATTCTAACTATATCAGCTAAAAGCTTTCGATCTTTTCTTTACAGATTTTCTCTGTCACTTCGTGCAGTTTTTGGACCCATGTGGCGAGTTGCCCCAATTGTTCTTTTGTTATTTTGTAGTGGCGGTTGTAGCGGGCGTCGATATAGGCATAGTCCAGCAGATAAACGAGCATCTTTTCCTCCTCGGTCTCATCGGGAAAAATATCGTCGAAAGCAGCATCGGACCTATGAGTAGTCAATCAGCCTACGAAAGATTAAAGGGGTCAGACGCTCGGTGTTGACATTGGATTTGGTTTGGCTATCGTGTGTTATGTGTGGTTGTGCCAAGGATAGAGCGGATCGCAAGAGGCAATATTGTTTATCCCTTTGGGCCGGCGTTAGAGTGGGGAGTGGGAGAAGAATTGAACATCGAACATTCAACATTCAACATTCAATCTGCCTATGGCGGAAATTAATGAAAACCGCGTGGGTTAAGAACCCACCCTACAAGATCAATGACGAATAATAGGAAGCCGTCATCGCTGTGAACGGCTATAAGAAAATGGTGCGATATATCGCACCCTACAGTGCTGTGCTTGGCCGGAACCTTACTTTGTTATTGTTGCACTTCAGATTAAAACCTACTACTGGTGTTTTTATTGCGCATTTTTTCCAGAGCTTGTATTACTTCTTTTATTTTCAATGCGGTTTTATATACCAGTATATTGTCGCGAATATTTGCGCCTTCCCGCAGGGACCGCTGGGGTACCGCGATCAATATTTTATGTCGATGAAACTGCTTTAGTACCTGACGCTTGTAAGCAAGGTATTCCGGGGTCCAGAACCCCACGATTTCCAACAGCACTTCCAGTCCGTCATCATGTCGGAATAAAAAATCAGGGACAAAAACCTTCTGTCGCTCATGTAAAATTCCACCTTCCCGGACCAGCCGCCACCCATCACGGTGCGTACCGAATTTTCGCGCGAAATTTTCTTCCAGCCTGGAATCGAACTCTTCCGGCCCCGGCAGATGGCTGACAAACCCGTCTTTATCGGATAGTGCCAGTTTTGCCTGCCCCGACCAAGGTGTTTGCACAGTTGCGGTCATACACCAACCACTACAAGCCAGAAGAGCAGGCAGAAATCTGGCGAAATTAACGCCGTATCGACGGGTTTCACGCAAAATAGATGACGGTCCGGTAAGATGGATAACATACTTGCTCTTCCCCACCAGTTCGATTTCATGCAGGAGCCGCGCCAGTTTGGCGTAACGCAGAATGGTCTTGAAATCCTCGGCGGCAGTTACGGTTATACTTAACGCCCGATATAGGCAGGCTTGAAGCTGGGCAATATTATATCGCGACAGTAGTGCGGCGGCATCGGGATAACCCTCGAATTCTTCCAGACGCTGGAAGGACATAACATCGGAATAAAGATTCTGTTCGATTTCGTCCCAGGGAATTGTCAACCTGTCGGCTATTTGCTTTTTGATTTTATTTTCGTCGTTCTCGAAAAGACGGTCGCACTGCTTAACAAGGGGATGAAACCCGGCCGCCTCTGAAAATACGTCCAGTCGCAACCGCGACGAGCAGCCCTCGGTATCTTTCTGAAATGAGCTTTTGTCATCCAGCAGTTTACTGAATGCCTGAATGCGACGTAATGGGCAGTTTGGTTCGCCAAGTAAAATTGTTTCAACCTGTCTGTGCAATTCACGGCGCGGACGGCCGATCCCGTGCCGATACACCAGAAGCATACGCTCGGCATATTTCAGATAATGGCTGTGTTCTTTCCGCCTTAGACGATCAGGAAAGACTTGGCCATGTTTATATACGACGATGGAGTGTTCGCTCGTAAGCATCACTTTTGCGCCTTTTGCGGGAACGGTATATTTCTTTGGTATTTTCACATACCACTTCATACAAAACCGCGCGGGCACTGCCAAACCGACGAAGTATTCGTCCGAGTCGCTGTTTTGCCTGCTTGGTTGAACTCTGGCCTCCGATAACCACTGCCACTTTTACTTCCGGCACATCAATGCCCTCGTCCAGTACCCGATTGGCAACCAGTACCGGAAGGTGCCCCCCGGCAAAACCATCCAGCACCGCTATTCGTTCTTTTTTGCGTGTGTGCGACAGTATTGTCGGCACCAGAAACCGCTGTGATACTTCAATAGCCATAGCGTTGGAACCGGCGAATACCAGAATGCTTTGGCCGTAGTGCAACCGAAATATATCCTCCAGTACCCGCAGTTTTTCAGCGGCTCGGTTTTCGACTGATTGCTTGATATAATACGCCTTCAGTGCCTGCCGGGCTTGCGGGTCTTCGCCGGTTTCGTTGCACAAATTTTTCCAGGCATAGCCCGGCTGTTCTTTTCGTCGGTTGATTATAAAACTCCGAATAAATCGGCTGCATTCATCGTACGTCTTTTGTTCCTGTTCGCTCAATGCCACCGGAATACGTACCACGTCAAAATCCGCCAGAAAACTATCTTTGGCCTGCTTAAATGAAAGACAATAATCTACCGGACCGATCAACCAGTCGAGGTCTTTGTGCAAGCCGTCGGATCGTTCCGGCGTGGCGGTTAATCCCATTCGGTAGCATGCCGTACTGAGGATTGCCGCTTCCCGTCGGCAGCGTCCGGGAAGATGATGTTCTTCATCGAATATCAACAGGCCGAATTTATCGCCCATTTTATCCATGTGAATATATGCGCTGTCGTAAGTGGTTACCGTAATCGGTTTCATATTGAACAGATTATCGCCTACTATTCCCGCGTCAAAATCGAATGCCCGCAGGATTCTGCGGTGCCACTGATACATCAGGTCGCGTACCGGCACCGCGATCAGCGTCGCTATTTTTGTCCGGGCCATTGCCGCCAGTGCAACCTCGGTTTTCCCTGCCCCGGTCGGCATTATTATTTGTCCTCGTCGTCCGTTTTCGTCCCAGGTGGCAAGGGCCTCCACCTGTTCAGGCCTTAGCTGAGGCAATTCCACTTTCGACAGAATAACCGTCCCCGGCCTGGCTACCTCATCCACAAACAACGAACCGAATTTTCCCCTCAGGAGCTTTTTCACCAGCGTATAGTGAATCGCACTGCATCGCCACGCTCCCACTCGATAATCCCAGTTCCAGTCCTGAGAATCATTAAGAACGGACAACTGCTCAACAGTTACACCCTTTAGCAGGAGTGTACCCTGATCAAACGATAGATATAGTGGCTTGTCTGTTTCAATTTTGGCCATTAAAGAAAGACTAACATAAACTTGACAAAAGCTGAAAAAAAATCGATAATCTTTCTTGGCGACACCTATGGCAAGAGAACGAATTATTGACGCTGAATCACAAAGTTGTGACGAGGACCGTTACGACCTGGCTCTGCGTCCGCAGTCGCTGGACGAATGTATCGGCCAGGAAAAGCTGAAACAGAAGCTCTGTATCGCCTCGACTGCCGCCCAGCAGCGCGGCGAACCGATGGAACACATCCTGCTGCACGGGCCACCGGGACTGGGCAAAACGACTATCGCCCATGTCATCGCTCACGAGATGGATGCGCATCTGAAGACCAGTAGCGGCCCGGCACTTGTTCGGCCAGGCGATCTGATGGGTATTCTCACCAATCTGCAACGCGGCGATGTACTTTTCATCGATGAAATTCATCGCCTGCCCGCTATAGTCGAGGAATTCATCTACCCCGCTATGGAAGATTTCAAGGTCGATTTTACCGTTGACAGCGGTATGCACGCCAAGACCATCAACATCCCTTTACAACCTTTTACCTTGATCGGCGCCACTACCCGCGCCGGCCTTATCACCGCTCCATTGCGTGCTCGTTTCGGTATTCAGCATCACCTGGAGTTCTGGTCTCAACAAGACCTTCGGCAGTGCATAGCCCGTTCAGCCGGACTCTTGAAAATCAATTGCCCCGAAGACGCCATAACCATCATCGGACAATGCAGCCGAGGTACCCCGCGAATCGCCAACCGTCTTTTACGCCGTGTTCGCGATTACGCCCAGGTTCATAACGACAGCAATGTTACGGTTGAATCGACCCATGCCGCTCTGCGTATCGAGGAAATTGACGAACTGGGACTGGACAATCTCGACCGCGCCTATCTGCGATGTCTGATAACCACTTATGACGGCGGCCCCGCCGGTATCGAAGCCCTCGCTGCCAGCCTCGGCGAAGAACGCGACACACTCGAAGATGTCGTCGAACCATACCTGTTACAAATTGGTTTTGTTGCCCGTACCCGCTCCGGCCGTATCGCCACCGTCGCCGCTTACAGCCATCTGAAACTACCCAAACCTGAAATACCCCAACCCAACACCTCTTCCGATAAAGAAAATAACGGTACTCCCGGTTTATTTTAAAACCAGCCTGTATGAAACTCCTGTGCTTTGCAATCCCTTTTTCTTTATGTTATCATAGTCCCCCCTATGATTACGCATCTGAAAAAACGCTGGCAAGGCCCGGCCGGCTGCGCCGAGGTATTACGGTTGGCATTGCCCCTGATTGTCAGCACCAGTGCGTTCACTGTCCAGATGTTTGTGGATCGTGTTTTTCTTATGTGGCACTCCGCCGACGCCATGTCCGCCGCCCTCCAGGCCGGAACCACCGCCTTTACCTTTATAAGCTTCTTTTTCGGTACGGTTATTTATGTCAATACCTTTGTCGCCCAGTACACCGGCGCCCGCCACCCCCGACGTGTTGGTCCCGCTGTCTGGCAGGGCATTTATTTCTCACTCTTCTCCGGGGTAATACTCCTGATATTTCTGCCGTTGGCCCAGCCGATCTTCGACTGGGTCGGGCATGATCCTGCCGTCCGCCGACATGAAATTATTTATTTTCGCATAATCTGTCTCAGCACCGTTCCTATGCTGACCGCTTCTGCCGTCTCCGGTTTTTTTACCGGACAAGGAAAAACCACTACCGTAATGTATGTCCGTCTCGCCTCCACTTCACTAAACATCATCCTCGATTACTGCCTGATCTTCGGTAATTTCGGATTTCCCGCCCTTGGCGTCGCCGGCGCCGCCTGGGCCACCGTCTTTTCAAGTGCCTTCGCTGCCGCTTTATTCCTTATCCTTTTTATGAGCCGCCACAACCGCGTCAAATTCGCGTCGCTCAGCGGCTGCCGACCGGACTTCGACCTCTTTCGCAGGCTA
>DAOVXR010000037.1 GCA_030636065.1 Sedimentisphaerales bacterium
AAGAGCACCTATCCTCCTTCGGCGGACAAGTCTGAAATACAGAAGGGTGGCACCTGGGGAAGAGAAGAAGAGTTGAACGTCCAACATTCAACGTTCAACATCGAATAAGAAGAAATTAAGAAATCAGGAGAAAACAATGACGAATAATGGAAAGTCGCCATCGCCTGATGATTACATCAGACGCTGCCACCCGTCGACAAAATTTCGGAATTGGGAATCAAAACAGATGAAATAATCTTGTAGAATGTAGCTGATTTTGCGTTGACAATGTTGCCGTGATATAGTATCTTACTGATGGATAGTTTTGTGTCATATTTGTTAAATGCTCATTAAGTCGAGGCAAATCCATGAAAATCAAAGTTGTGGTCCATGAAGCGGAAGAAGGTGGTTTTTGGGCTGAGGTGCCTTCAATACCCGGCTGTGCCACTCAGGGTGAAACTTTCGATGAGTTGTTAAGCAATATTTACGAGGCTGTTGAGGGGTGTTTGTCCGTAGATGTCCGGAATATAGCTATATCCGAAAAAGATAAAATAATGGAGATAGCAATTTGAAGGCGGTTAGCGGAAAACGCTTTTGCCGGCTTCTTAATGATAAAGACTGGCAATTGAAGCGTATCAGCGGGAGCCATCATATTTTTTTCAAGGTGGGCAACATAGCCCGTATTTCAGTGCCTGTGCATGGTAATACACCTCTGAAGATCGGACTACAAAGGCATCTGATGAAGATTGCCGATATTGATGAATCGGATTTGTGATATCGCATATTCGGCTGCGCCGAGAGAGGTGATCAGGAGTAAAGTGGATAGTTGAAAGAGGAATAATAAATCGGCGTTTATTTTACCCGTTCACCTCTTCGCCTGCCGACTCATCTACCCATTCACTACATTTCAACCCAGTGCAGTATGTCTCACTGAATCAACCGATTGTCTCACTACTCTCACTATTTGCTTGCTCTGTTCGGCCTGCGAGTTACAATACGTCGATAATTCATTGTTCGCAATACTGGAAAGGATATGCGTATGTTGGCTCGAATATATAGTGGCGCTATGGTCGGTATCGACGCTGTGTTGTGTGAGGTCGAAGTCGATGTCGGCAAAGGCGGCTTCGAACGCAGTACTATCGTGGGGCTGCCGGACGTCGCGGTTAAGGAAAGTATCGAGCGCGTCCGAAGTGCCGTCAATAACTGTGGCTACGAATATCCCAAGGCGTCCAGTATTATTAACCTCGCCCCGGCCGACATTAAAAAAGAAGGGCCTTGCTACGATCTGCCCATTGCTTTGGGTATGCTTCTGGGTCAGGGTTTTATCGTCGGCGAAAAGGTGAGCCAGACGGTTGTGATGGGTGAACTGGCGCTCGACGGCAGAGTGCGTTCTATCAGAGGCGTTCTGGCGACGGCTATTATGACGCGGGAGATGGGATTCAAGACCATTATCGTCCCGGCTGACAATGCCAAAGAAGCAGCAGTCGTACAGGACATCGAGATTATACCGGTAGCCTCGCTTACCGAAGCGGTCGGTTTTCTCAATGATCAATTGCCTTTGGAACCTGTCGAGGTTGACATTGACGCGGTTTTTGCCCAGGCATCGCGATATGAGTTGGACTTCGCCGAGGTCAGGGGTCAGGAATCCGTCAAACGGGCTTTAACTGTCGCGGCAGCGGGCAATCATAATATTCTTATGATCGGCCCGCCGGGCACAGGCAAGACTATGCTGACCAAAAGGTTGCCTACTATTATGCCGCCACTTACGTTACAAGAGTCTTTAGAGACCACCCGAATTCATTCGGCACTGGGACTATTGAAAAAAAATCAGCCGCTACTGGCGAAACGGCCGGTCCGCAACCCTCATCATTCAGCGAGTGGTCCTTCGCTGGTCGGCGGCGGTACGGTACCAAGGCCGGGCGAGTTGTCGCTGGCCCATAATGGGCTGCTGTTTCTGGATGAGTTTCCCGAATTCAAACGCAGTGTATTGGAGACTATCCGTCAGCCGCTGGAGGACGGCTGTGTTACTATTTCACGGGCGGCCGGGACGATGACATTCCCTGCCAGTATAATGCTGATCGCAGCAATGAACCCCTGCCCATGCGGCTATCTGACCGATCCGAAACGCAAATGCAAATGTACGCCCAACCAGGTCGAACGCTATCTGAGCCGGATTTCCGGGCCGCTGTTGGATCGAATCGATATCCATGTAGAAGTGCCGACCGTACCGTTCCATGAACTGTCAGCCGACTATGGCGGGACCGGCTCGGTCGAGATGAGGGAACTGGTTGTGAAAACCCGCGTACGACAACAACAGCGTTTCAATGAAGAAGACATCCTGACCAACGCCAAAATGAGCAGTAGTCAGGTTCGTCGTTTCTGTCGCTTAGACGATGCCGGCCATAATATGGTCAAGCAGGCAGTCTATGAAATGGGCCTCAGTGCCAGAGCGTATGACAAAGTACTGAAAATCTCCCGAACCATCGCGGACCTGGAAGATGTGCCCGATATTCAGTCTCATCATGTCGCCGAGGCCATCCAATATCGCCGATTAGATCGCAACCTGTGATAATCAGTTGTGAGTTGTGAGTTGTGGGTGGTGAGTGGTAGTGGTGAGTTCGCCTCGGCGGATGCCTACGGCACAATGGTGAGAAAGAGGGAATACAGAAAAAATATTTTAGCCGCGAATCCGCCTGCGGCGGACGAATAAAAAACAGAAAAGAAGAATTCAGAATCGAGAATTTTTCATAATTCAAAAAACTATATAAACACAGCCTCCCGTTTGGGTTATACTCGTTTCAAACTATAACAAAGATATGAAAAAACTTTTTAAAAAGTATGACATCGGGTCGTGATATAGTACCGTGAAAAAATATGAAAAATGTATCTTCGCGAAAAATTGATATACCGGCCATTTTGGTTTTACTGGGCATCACGTTCACCTGGTCCACAGGCCCACTGTTTGTCCGTCAGTTTTACAGGGAAGGGCTGGCAGTTTGGGATATGAATCTTTTTCGATATGTGATGGCTGTATTATTGCTCTGGCTGACGGTGGTACTGAAACATTACGCCCGTCGCGGCGGCGGCGAGACGGCAATGGCAACGGGTCGATTATGGCGGCGGGCGCTGGTGCCGGCGCTACCGGCGCTTGGGGCACAGGTGTTTTTTTCATGGTCGGTCTATTACCTGCAGCCGGGCCTGGTGGGTATTCTTCATAAACAAAGCGTAATCTGGGCGGTGCTGTTCGCGATGTTTTTTTTCGCGGACGAACGGTCGCTACTGCGTAGCGGCAAATTCTGGATCGGGTCGATTTGCGGAGTTGTCGGGGTTGTGGGCGTAATGGTTTTGCGGGAAGATGTCAACTGGGAGGGTGAATGGTTAGGCGTATTGTTTATCTTTATATTTTCGGTATGCTGGGGATTTTACGGAGTAACGATTCGGCGATTCACCCGCCACATCGACCCGGTCAGGGGATATACCGTGGTTATGACCTATATGACAGCGGCCCTACTGGTATTGTCTTTGTTCCTCGGCGAGCCGCATACGTTCAGGCAAATTTCCGCCAAGCTGTGGTGTATGCTTGTTTTATCCTCGGTAATACATCTTTATCTGCCGTATATAGGTATGTATTGGGTTATTACCCACATAGGCGTAACCATTACCAATACGACACTACTGCTGACGGCGTTTCTGACGCCCCTGTTCTCATGGCTGATTTTTTCCGAACAACTTACAGTCGGTCAGTGGGGCAGCGGAATCATCCTGGTTTTCGGGGCAGCGATAACAATGATGACCGAACAAAAAATACAGAAACCGGAATTACTGATTGTGCCGGATTAGAATATCTGATTATCGTTGTCAGCCATTTTCTTTCACTCTTTCGATTTGTGCGCCGACGGGGTTTAGTTTTCGCTCGATGTGTTCATAACCGCGGTCGATGTGATACACCCGTAATACCTCGGTTTGCCCCCTGGCGACCATGCCTGCCAGTACCAGCGCGGCCGAGGCCCGCAGATCAGACGCCATTACCGGCGCGCCGATAAGTTCCCGTACGCCCTGAACCACAACGGTTGGGCCTTCCTTGCGTAACATCGCGCCCATACGATTCAACTCCGCGGTGTGCATGAATCTGTCGGGAAAGATTTTCTCCGTGATAATACTATTGCCGTCCGCAAGACATAATAACGTCATCAGTTGGGCCTGAAGATCAGTTGGAAAGCCCGGATAAGGCTGGGTGGTAATGTCCACAGGGTTGAGCCGGCGAGCGGAACTGACACGCACTGTGTCGTTATCGATCCGCTCAATCTCGACACCAATCAGGTTAAGTCTGTCGATCAGGGCCATAAGATGTTCGGTTCGGCATCCCTTCAATGTCAGTTCGCCGTTAGTAATAGCGGCGGCAATCATAAAAGTACCGGCCTCGATACGATCAGGGATAATCTCATAATCGGTTCCGTGCAGATCATCCACACCCTCAACGATGATCCGAGGGGTTCCATGGCCGCTGACTTTCGCTCCCATACTATTAAGGAAATCACCAAGGTCAATAACCTCAGGCTCACACGCGGCAGCTTCAATCACAGTGCGACCCTGTGCCAGACACGCCGCGGTCATAACATTGGCAGTACCAAGAACGGTCGAACCAAAAGGGCCACCGAGAAAAATATCCGTTCCCTGAAGCCGCTGACTCTCGGTAATAATGTTACCGCCGTCGAGATGTATTTTTGCGCCCAAGGCTTCCATGCCCCGCAAGTGCAGATTGACCGGCCGGTCGCCGATAGCACAGCCACCGGGCATACTGACCTCAGCCTTGCCCCGGCGCGCCAACAAAGGGCCAAGTACGCAAATACTTGCCCGCATCCGCCGTACACTCTCATAGTCAGCCAACGAGATGGATTCGTCCTCGACCTTGATACGCAAAGCGCCTGACTCGTCCCGCCGTACTCGCGCGCCAAGATTTTCCAACAGCGTAATCAGATGGCGCGTATCAGCGAGGTCAGGCACCGAGCGGATGACACATTCCTCGTTGGTTAGCAGGCAAGCCGCCATAATCGGCAGTGCCGCGTTCTTGGCACCGCTTATCCTGACCTCGCCCCGCAGTCGGGTTCCGCCTTGTATTACGAACATGTCCATTTCTTGTGTTCCTTTATTTTGTAACCGTTCACGCTTTTTACAGGTTGTTTTCTTTCGCCCTTTCAGGGCTAATAAATACGTGGGGTAAGACCCCACCCTGCAAGACTATTTTCAGTCGTCCCTACGGGACTAAATAAGAACAAGAATTTGTGAACGGTTGTCTTTATTTTTTTCGTGCTTTAATAATTCTTTTATGGCCAAGGTGGTCTTTCACCGTGGCAACATCATCAAGATAACCCGACTCCTCGAATAGCCTGGTTACGTCATCGGCCTGATTGTATGCGACCTCGACCATCAATAGCCCATCGTCGGCAAGGTATGGTTCAGCTTCCGCGACGATTCGGCGATAATAATCCAGTCCGTCATTCCCAGCCAGTAAGGCTTCCTTCGGTTCGTAATCACGAACGACCGGTTCCAGTTTCTCATACTCCTGCATTGAAATATAAGGCGGATTAGAGACAATCAAATCGAACACGCTCTTATCGGCCTTGCCCATCCCGGCGAACAGGTCGCTTTCAACCAGAGTAACGCGGCCTTCCAGTTCGTTGGCCTTGATATTCTTTTGGGCGATCTGTAATGCGGCCCGGCTGTTCTCGGCAGCGATTATCTCGGCTTCGACCGCGTTGGCGGCAATGGCAATTGCTATACAACCGCTACCGGTACACAAGTCCAGTACATCGACTGTTGGCCGATCCGCCTGATCTCGAATAAAATCCAGCGACTCTGTTACCAGTACTTCCGTCTCCGGCCGTGGTATCAGTACGCCCGGTTCGACCATTAGTTCCAGGCTGTAAAAATGCGCCTTACCCGTCAGATAAGCAACCGGTTCGTGCTTACCACAGCGGCGTACCTGTTCCTTATACGCAGCCAACTGTTCAGCGTCAGGGCAATGATCGAACTTAACATAAAGATCAATTCGTTTGCATTTTAATATGTGCGCCAGCAATATTTCCGCGCACAGCCGCGGCTGATCCACCTGCGATTTACTCAGGTAATCAGCGGTCCATTCCAGCAGCCGCCTGGTTGTCCATGGTGATTGTTTGTTTGTATCAGCATCCATGCTTTATATTAAAACAAGAATTGGATAAATAAAAGATGATATGTGAATATCCCGATAACCTTATAATGGGACGTGATCTCTTTCAGATATTTCATTATTTAAATATCTTGTTGAAAACGTATTTAATGCCCTATTAAATGCATCCTTCATTTCAGATGCAAACCTCGGAACCTCCTGAGTTTCTCTGTGAGTTTCAACCAAAACTTTTTCTACAAGAAATTTTGTTGCCCGACCTCCAGAAATCGCTCCCGCGACACACTTAATACCACGTTCTATAGACTCCTTTCTAACCGCGACGTCAACAGACACTTCAGAAACGTGGAATTCTTTTGCTCCAAGAATAATGAAACCAGTAACAGAGCCTGTACGATGACTTATCTTCCAGATCATTATCCCATCTTCTTCAGGCAAATCGAAAGCCGGCTCGTTGAGACCAAAATCGGCTACGATAGCATCGTTTTCAGAATCGTAATCACAGGTAAGGGTAATATCAAGTTCTTCGATATGCTTTTGGCCCAAACGTTGAGGTTTCTTTTGTGATCTTAGAAGACGTATTTCCCTTTCAGTTGAAGACGTAGCCATCCAGCCACAATCCGGGTTGAAACACCTGAATCGACCGAAATATTGATCAAAATCCATTAACCATTTGTTACATTTTGGACACTTTTTCATTTTTCTTCCCCATAAAGCCGAAAATAAGCCCTAAACGTTACACCCTTAAAAAACTCTGCGTCTGCTTTATTTTGGAGTATTGCTTTAGTCTCTTCATCTGGATATGGTTCAAGATATACTACTTTACCTATTCCAATTTCTACTATTTTATTCGCACATAATCGACAAGGGTAAGTTGTAGTATACAAGGGTAAGTTGTAGTATACAAGACACACTCTTTGAGTGACACGGAACGACCATTTCGAACAAGACCCAATATGGCATTTTCTTCTGCGTGAAGCGCACGACAATAATCAAGAATCTTAAATTTTTTCCTGAATATTCCCATCAGCTTTTTTTCATACCCTTCAACTTCTGGAATATCCGTCTTCATTGTTTTAATGAAATCATCACATAACCAATCTCTATAGCATTTTGTATATTTCTGCTTACAGGGTTTTTTGTCTTTTGGAACTTCATTGTATCCGGAACTGATGACATTTCCCACACCATCTACGATTATTGCGCCAACTTTCCTCTTGAGACAACTTGATCGCTGGCTTGCCGCGTAAGCCATTGCCATAAAGGTTTCCATAAGTTTGATCGTTTGTTTATTTCTGAGTGGGTTAGCTGCAAGCTTAGCATATTCAGAAAAACTTCCTTTAAGTTTTTCAAAACCTTCGTTACCAACTTCTTCAAAATCATCATCGTTTACAGCAACAATATCTGATTCTGAAAAACAGTCGCTTACATTTTGTCCATGTTCCGGAGTATCCTCCCCTTTATCTCTCTTATCATCTTCTTCAAAAGCTTTTCTATTACTATCATATTTTTCTTTGACCCGTCCCCATCTTCGCTCTTTATCGGCATATATACCAAACAAATAGAAATTACGGGAGTATTCACGAAGGGCTCGAATTTCTGCTGGGTTTCTTATACTATCTACAACCCATTTATCTTCCGGTTTACTGTCTTTTTTGATTTGGCTTACAATTTCATCAGCAAAATGCCCACGTCCCTTTTCGTCACGCGTTTTGTCCCCAAAATCCTGAAGTTCGCGTCGGTCCACTTCTTTAGGATCCTTTCCTGTCGCTTCTTTATACATTTCCCCCAACACGTCTGAAAGGGAAAGAAATCTGTAATTATTCGGTTCTGATTTTAGGATATTTTTGGCGATATAACTACAGCCACTACCGAACGAGCCGGTAAGACCAATAATATGTGGGTTATTAACCTCTTGATTGCCCATAATTATAATTTTATCGATTTAGTGGGATATTGTCAAGTAGTTCAAAATTTCTTACCAACAGTCCCAGTCAAGACATCCACCTGTTGAAGCTCTCTGCTGCTGATATGAGCAAGTCGTTTTTATTGTCTCAATAGGGTTTAATCACAGGGTTGCCTGTTAGATTTTACTGATTCGGTCCATAGCGGTCTGGACGTTTTCACGGTCGCCGAAGGCCGAGAGGCGGAAGAAGCCCTCGCCTGCCGACCCAAAGCCGGCGCCGGGAGTTCCGACGACGTTCGCCTCGGTAAGCAGTTTGTCAAAGAAGTCCCAACTTCCGATACCGTTGGGCGTTTGCAGCCAGATATAAGGGGCGTTGACACCGCCATAAACAATATAGCCCATCCCGGACAGGCTGGTTCTGATTAACTGAGCGTTTTCCATATAATAGTCAACAAGCCGGCGGACCTGTTTTTTGCCCGCGTTGCTATATGTAGCCGCGGCGGCGGCCTGGACGGGATACGAAACGCCGTTGAACTTGGTAGTGTGTCTGCGGTTCCAGACAGGGTTGACCGGGACGGCCTCGCCGGCGGAGGTATAAGCCCGTAACTCTTTCGGCACGACCGTGAACGCGCAGCGGGTACCGGTAAAGCCGGCAGTTTTGGAAAAGCTGCGAAACTCAATAGCTACTTCCTTAGCGCCTTCGATTTCATAGATCGAATGTGGAATTTCCGGCTCGGTAATAAAAGCCTCATAAGCAGCGTCGAAGAGTATGACAGCCCTATTAGCGCGGGCGTAATCGACCCATTGCCGTAATGCCGCTTTCGTGGCCACGGCGCCGGTAGGGTTGTTGGGATAGCACAGGTAAATCAGGTCAACCTGTTCTTCAGGCGGAGCGGGAGTAAAGTTGTTTTCGGACGTACAGGGCAAATAAACAATGCCCTTGTAACAGCCGCGTTCGTCGGCGTCGCCGGTACGGCCGGCCATTACGTTGGTATCGACATATACCGGATAGACCGGGTCGGTAACGGCGATGGTGTTGTTAAGGCCGAATATTTCCTGTATGTTGCCCGTGTCGCACTTGGAGCCGTCACTGATGAATATCTCGTCGGACGTAAGTTCCACACCACGGCTCTTATATTCGTTCTCGATGACGGCCTGGATCAAAAAATCATATCCCTGTTCCGGCCCATAGCCCCTGAAAGTCGCCTTATCGGCCATTTCATCGACCGCCCGGTGAAATGCTTCGATCACGGCAGTAGGCAGCGGCAGGGTTACATCACCGATGCCGAGACGGATAATTTGGGCCTGCGGGTTCTTTTTATGGAAATCATTGGTTCGACGCGCGATTTCAGGAAACAGGTATCCTGCTTTCAGTTTCATATAGTTTTCATTGATGGTAATCATACGAATATGGATACCAAAATAATGAAAGAAAGGCAAGATGAAATGAAAGGCGGATTCAACTCATAAGTGCAACAAATGTTAACTGATTATATGACAACAGGTTGGCGACGAGAAAAATAGTTCGGGGCCCCGGCTGGAAAATTTCCCCCCCCGTACCCCAAATTTGTCCAGCCGCCCAAACGATTTTTCTCTCGGTTCCGCTTAGAAGTCAGGCGCTGGGACATCGGGCAATGTTG
>DAOVXR010000046.1 GCA_030636065.1 Sedimentisphaerales bacterium
GACCATGCTTGGCCCGCCAATGTCGATATTTTCGATAGCGTCTTCAAAAGCACAGTCCGGTTTTGCGACGGTCTGTTCGAATGGATACAGGTTCACGCATACCAGCTCGATCCCCGTTATATCGTTATCCCGCATTGCCTTGACGTGTTCGTCGTTATCCCGCAGGGCCAACAGCCCCCCGTGAATCTTCGGGTGCAGTGTTTTGACTCTGCCGTTCATCATTTCCGGAAAGCCGGTAACCTTGTCGATTGAAATCACATCGATCCCGGCTTCACTGAGTGTCCGGGCGGTTCCTCCTGTACTTATAATTTCCACACCCAGCTCTGTAAGGTGCCGTGCGAATTCCACTATGCCTGCCTTGTCCGATACTGACACCAATGCTCTTTTAATCGATACTGACTTACTCATTACATCTCCGTTATTTAGCCCCCGGTTTTACCGGGGGTTGGTTTCCGACGAAACCGGGAAGGTTCTCAAATTGACATTTTTCAATACTTGAACTACACTAACGTTATGAAGAGTACAATGCAAAGATTTTTTGACTTTCAGGGGTCGCTTCACAGTTATTATCAGCGGCTTGAACAGCGTTTTACGATTCCATACGAGATTTCGCTTACCCCGCCTCAAATACCGTCCGTGTATAAGACGTCCGGCACGGCCGATTTGTCATCCATCGGGGCGGTTCTTTGGGACGTCTATGGTACGTTGTGTGGTATGGACCTTGGCGATCTGGACGAAACCCTCGAACATGACGAACATCTGCTCCGTGCCGCCCAGGCAACCATAGCTGAGTTCTCACTTGAGGAGTCTCTGGCGCGTATGGAGCCTGACCAACCCAGCGAAAACACCCTGCGAGACCTCTATTTGCAGATGATAGATGATTCTCATCTGCGTTCGCTGGCTGACGGCATCAGGTATCCCGAAGTGCTGATCGAGCAAATCTGGCTGCAAATCCTGCGGGAATGTACTGATCACGGTTTGCGGTTGCTTCAGGATGAGCCTCCTTTGCACACCGCATATCGGTGCGCCTGTTTTTTTGATTGGTCGCTACAGCACACTTATTTGTACCCTCATGTGGGCGAGACTCTCGAAACACTCAAAAAGGCTGGTATTATTCAGGGAATAATTTCCAACGCTCAGTTTTATACGCCTTTGCATTTGCGTCGGTTGCTTCGTGAGGACAGGGGACGCGACGATCTGGAATTGGAGGACTATTTCAGCGAACCTGCGGTTTTATTTTCTTATGAAATGGGGTTTAGCAAGCCTAATCTTGAGGCTTTTCGCCGGACGCTTGCTTTTCTGAATCGGCAGGGGATTGCCCCGGAGCAGGTACTTTTCATCGGCAATGATATGTTGAAAGACATTTGGGCCGCTGACCAATGCGGAATAAAAACGATGTTATTTGCCGCCGACAGACGACAGACGGTTTTTAGGGAGGCCGAACCACTCTGCCGCGACCTGCAACCTGACGCCGTCGTAACCGATATGAATCAAATCGCCGAACTTATTCTCGAACATTAGATATTGTGTCCCTGTCTTTATCGTATAAGCGGTAACGAACCGGTCGTTCGGGCGCATCAGCAGGCTTGTAAAGTCGAAAAATGTTAATGTGCCGATAGCGATTGCCGACGCGGGTAAGGAATTTATAATACGCCACAGGACGTGGTCGTCCGGGACGAAGCGGGTCCGACTCCATCAACATCAACGAACGCGGCTCAATCAACATACGTATTTTCTCGATGTGCCATCTCTTATAGTAACTGTTGTTCGGTATATGACCAATCCGTGAGTCCCAGGTAACATAAGTAATATCCTTCTCAATGCAATCGCGGGTGAAGGCAGCAGGATCGGCGCTATCGACATAAGCAGTGTGCTGAAAAGCCCGGGCATGCGTCGGAACCAGTATCCGCATTGGAGCAGCCATCGTAGTAAGTAGTTTTTCACCCGGCTGAGCGTTTTTCGCATACCAGTCGGCCAGGTATTTGAACTCGATGTCGTGTCGGCTCTTGGCTCCCAGACTCTGGGCCAGTGTGAACTGATTGGATACGACCATCAAACACAAAAGAGAAGTAAAGACAATATCTCGCGAAAGATACCTGATTTTGTAAAATACGAGATCGCCAAGAACAAAAGCGAGCATTACGGCAAAGGTGATGTAAGGAATATATTCAGAAGCAGGACTGTACCCAGCGAACCTGGGCAGAAAACCGATCAGCGAGCCGGCCCAAACCAACGCAATAACCATAATCATAAGCTGTAATATCAGAACAATCGCTTTTGGAACTCTGTTATTCCCGTTGATCGTTTGCCAGAAACTTCGCAGGGCACAACAGCATATTATCAGTGCAAAAGGAGCCATCGGGGCGTAATACCTTTCCTTATAGCTGCCGCGGCCGATGTGGACGAGCAGATAAAGTACGAAAAAAATGAGCAATACCAACAGGTTCCACCGCCGTTTGATAAAAGAGTGAACAGCGGCAAACACAACGGCTGCCGCGGTAACGACTTTGCTCAGACCCCAGAAAACCGGCAGAGAAGATTCGTCCGAGCCGAACGGGAGTTGAAATAACGGTTCAACACTGGTTTGCCAAAGGGCCGCAAGGCATTTGCCGATGTTATAGTCCCTGTTGCCGCCGTAGAGTCTGAGATAATGCGACGCCTGCGGGTCCCACGTCAGAGCCGTACCCAAAAGCCATAATCCCAGCGGAACCGATGCCAGTACGGCCCAAAGCAGCGTCCTTAGCCGTTGACGTTTCGTCTTCGACTCGATCATATCGAACACGAAGGCCGCGACGATCAGAGCCACCCCTTCATAGCGGACCATAGTGGTTATTGACGCGAAAAGATAGCACCAGCGGGATCGCTTAAAAATGAAATAAAACGTCAGCAGTGTAAAAAACAGCAGAGAGGTCTCCGCGATTGCCTCGGTGAGTCTGAGTAGTCCCCACGGGTTCAGAATGCTGATCACAGCCAGCCACGCCGCGAAATCGCCCAGGAACCTTCTGCCGACCAGCCATAACAATAAAAGATTCAACGGATGCAGGATGGCATTGAGCAGTATGCCGGCTGTCAGGTCCGGGTGTTGACCACCTACCAGTGGCCCCAGGCCGGCCTGCAGCAGCCCTACCACCGGCGCGCGTTTGAAGCTGACAGGCACTTCAAAAGACAATAATTCGCGGGCAACACGGACGAAATAGGGCGAATCCGGATGAGGCATCGGGGCAAGACCCCAGAATTGTACCGATTGATAGATTCCAAAGCCCAGCAGCAGGACTGCGATAATTATATTAAGATGTCTCTTTCGGCTATCCGTCGCGTCAACAGCATCGGGCATAAGAATATGCTGCGACTTCCGCCCCGCAGGCTCGCCGCTGTGACGGGAGCGTCGTTTTGATTTTCCTGATTTAACCATAATTTAAATGGATATGACGTGAATGTATGTGCAATGCGCATTGAATTTAACACTTGCTATCCGGTTTTTGTCATAACCACCAACTGATTGCATCCGAGAGCGAAACGCTTGTATGTAATAATTTTTAAATTGAAATAATCAGCGAGGACTTTGAATCTTCTCTTATTATAGATGGTTATATGGTGGTCGTCGGCGCTTCGGGCAAAAAGACCAAGTTTAGCACCTATTCGGTGAACTAAATCTCCAAAAGGCGTCGGTGTGGTTATGATAATGACGCCGTCGGATTTCAGATTTTTCAGAATTTGATTAAACAGATGTTTCTGGTTGAAAACGTGCTCGATGACGGCTAACAGCAAAGCGGTGTCGAATTTAAGCGAAAAGGCAAAAGAATCTTCGTCAAGGTCCGCACAAGAAAAATTGTGCTGTGGGAACGAGCTTTTTAGTTTCTCTGTACGTTGGCAATCGTATTCTACTCCGTAGTAGGTTTTGATTTTTTGTGAGAAAAGTCGCAAAACGACAGCGTCACCACAACCCAAATCCAAAACCGCACCGTTAATATACGGTGCAATTTTGTCGGTTCTGACTTTTCGTATAAACTTCGATAATAAACCCATATATACCAATCCTAAATGGACTTGCCTGATAACAATTGCCGGTTTGGCATTCTAATGTGCTTTAGAAGTGCTTCTGCCAAATAAAATGATACCAACTCACCATTTATTTTTCACCCACGCGTTACACCTGGGAGTTAAATCCGCCTATTATTTTCGTTTCATATTGAACAGGGACTGGGTCTTTATAATAGTGTTCTTTTCCGGGAAGGCATGGAATGTGTGCAGGTGCAACTGGTCATAATGGGCTTCGTAATCAATAAGACTGAAAGGAACCAATTCACCCCTGGCCCACTGAGGATACTGAACGAATAATCCACGCTTTCTGGCCATCTTGATCAAGTCAAGGTGGCTCCGTCGATAAATGTTGGCACTCATGGCCTCGACCTGAAAGTTCATCATATAGCCCAGCCCGTCGGACCAGCGGCAGGAATATTTTTTTTCGCCCCGGAACGGGAAACGCTCGATAAGGCCGCGGGTTGGTAAAGTCTGGTCAGGATGACAAATCAACTCGGTCATGCAATCCGAACCATAAAAGACACTGACAAGATGACTACAACCGGTAACCCAGATAATAACCTCATAATCGCCCTGATAAAAACGGCGAGAACGAAATATCTCAAACAATTCCGGGTGCAGCGGCCTCTGATACAAATAAAAATTAAGCTCGCTTAATGATTGAGTAATCTGTGGCAATTCCATACGTTTCCCTGAAAATAAATCAAATGTAATCGATAATTAAAGACGCCAATATTCCTGACACAAAGCCAACTAACTAACGCGCGGGCTAAAGCCCCATCCTGCCGGTATTTTCAGAGGCTGCCGCTATTCGATTATAACTCGAAATGGTCGTATCTGCCAAGTGTTTTTCTTGTTTTCAGTACTGAAAAATAATATTTTTGTTATCGGCCGTTTCAGTAATATCCGTTATGATGTCGGATTAAGACAGCAGTATTAAATTAGCGGAAATTCAGCGTTTAAGGATTGTTTGGCCGATAGTATTTTAAGTCCTATAAGACAAAGGCTGACAATGCGGAAAAAATACAGGAAGCAGTAAGATTGTTTAAGTGGCTATTTATTATAGCGTTATTGCCGTTTATGGCATGGCAGGCAACGGCGGCTGGTGCCGGCAAGCCGGGTGGGTTGATCGGTCCGACCAGGAAGCCGGCGGCAAATACGAGCCGATTAAAGCTGACCGGCCAGCAGGTTATGCAGACATTCGACTTTGAGGAGCGGAATATCCACTATCTGCCGATTCCAATGTACTGGAAAATGATCGTGGGTAAATCACTGAAAGAGTACGGCTATAAAAAAGGGTTCCCCCACTACTCAAAAGGCGAACTGGATACCAGGCATCACCGCAGCGGCTCTTATAGTTTTAAGCTTGTTCCGGACGGAGGCAGTCTCGGATTCGAATATGACAAACGTCGGATCAGAGCCAGGCCGGGCAGTGATTTTCAGGTTACCGCTTATGTACATCTCGAAGGCGCCGAGAACTGTCGCGCTCAACTCAGTTGCGCCCTGACCGACCGAGTGGGCCGTATTATACGGGGCAGTCTGCACAACTCAAAGCCAATCAGTCAGTTCGATCAGGCCGGGAACGGTTGGACACGGTTGGATGTCTATGTGCCGGGCAATTTCCCGGAAGCACGGTTTATCACATTAAGCCTCTGGCTACTGCAGGAGGCCCAATGGAACCAACAAGAGCAGGAAGGAACACGGATTTTCAGGAAAGACGTCAAGGCGACAGCGTGGTTCGATGATATTACGATATATCAACTGCCGCGTGTGATTCTACGCACAGATCGACCCAGTAATATATTCGCCGGCGACGAGACGGCCCAGCTCCAGGTGGAAGTGGAAGGGGTCGGCTCATTAGACTACGAGGTGCATCTGAGCGTGCGAAGTTCAGACGGCAAAAAAATTCTGTCCAAAACGTGGGTACTCTCCGGCGTAGAAGCGGAAACAAAACCCACCATGCTGAACGACCTGCCGGCAGGACTTTATAAAGCCAAACTGGAGATTTTGTCGGCAGATATGCTGGTGGCAACGAGACAATTAACATTTGCGAAACTGGCGGAACCAGACGGCGTCATGGCAGGCAGCGGCCAGGGCTTTGGCGTAATTATAATGGATGAGAAGGGAGGCGATTGGAATACCGCCATCAACATGACGCGAATGCTGAATGCCAAACTGCTGAAACTGCCCGTGTGGAGACGGCAGGCAGAGATGGGGGGAGCGATATTTTCAGAAAAAAACTTCGACCTGAAGCTCATCAATCTGCAAAAACAAAAAATCGAGGTAGTGGCGACGTTTCACGAAGTGCTGGACGAACTGGCACTCAAAATGGATGTCGGACGGCGAAGCCTGTTGGACGTTCTAAGCCAGGATGTGCAGTTCTGGCGGCCACAGGTGGCATTTGTGCTGGCCCAATACGCCCGACAAGTGCCCTACTGGCAGATCGGCGGCGATTTTCAGAAAGAACAGGTGTGGGACCCGCGAATACGGCTGGTAGTCGATACCATGCGGCAGGAATTCGATGAACTGGTCAACAACACAGTGATGGCCGTCCCGCTGAATTGTATGTACGAGGTCAAACGCGATCAGATCGGGACAAATAATGTGGCACTTCAAATTCCCACGTCGATAGCGCCGCAGGAAATACCAGCCTACCTCGAAGACTGCCGAAATAGAGGATTGGAACATATCTGGGCAACTATCGAACATCTCGATGCCGACAAATACGACCGTGAACAGCTACTGATCGATTTTGTCAAACGTATCGCTTATGCCAAAAAGGGCGGCGCCCAAGCCATTTTCATCGAACATCCCTGGCAACAAAGAAAATACAACGCCCGGATGGTAACCGAGCCAACCGAACTGTATCCGGTATTTCGTACCCTGGCAAATGAATTAGGCTCGACACACTACGTAGGCCAATTCGACATCGCGCCGGGGGTACCGGCGTTGATCTTCGACCGTGACGGGCAGGGGTGCCTTCTCACCTGGAATACCCGGTACGATCCGCAAAGCGGCAAAGAACCCACCCAACACCAACTTTACTTAGGCGAAGCGCCAACTATGACCGACATCTTCGGCAACCGGACAAAACCGCCGGGCCGTAACGGGATCACCCGTCTGAAACTGACCCAGTGGCCGGTTATTCTGAGCAATGTGGACAGCCGAATCGCAATGCTCCGGGCCAACCTGGAACTGATACCGAAAGTTATCGACGCCAGTATTTCACGACAGCGACTGCGCCTGAAATTTGTTAATCCCTTTAACTCCACCATATCGGGAAGTCTCCGTTTCATCATAGACGAACGGCGACACCGAAACTGGCTGGTGGACCCGCCGATGTTGAATTTTATTCTGAACCCACACCAACAGTTCGAACAGGAAATCACTATGAAATTTCCCAGTAGCGAACTCGGCGGCCGAAAAACTCTGGATGCCGTTATCAATATCGACGCGGACAGAAACTACAATATCAAAACCTCAATTCCCTTTGAAATCCGACTTTTCGGAGTAGATGTGAGTATTTTTACCCGGCGAGTCAATCAAAGCGATTTACTGATCAACCAGGTGGTAACCAACGACTCAGACAAAGAAATAAGCCTGAACAGTTTCGTTGATTTACCCGACCAGGACCGGATGGAACGGGTTATCGCACGCCTGCAGCCGGGGGCTACGGTAACCAAAAGCTATCTGATCCGGGACGCGGAAAAATGGCTGGGCCGGATTATCAGAATCGGACTATATGACCCCAAAGGCACAAAACGGATCAATTACCATATCGATATCAATTAGTCTATACTACTTTTTTTCGAGCAGTGTTTCCATCACCTTTGCCAGGTCAACCTGGTTCTGGGCGATCTTCTTCTGCCGTTGAAAAATCACGATACAAAGAACGGCTGTTATAATCGTCAGGCCCAACATAAAGTTGAAACCCAGCTTATTAGTCATCAATTTATGAAGCATGTCAATCTTATCGGCTTGATCAACGGCTTTTGATGCAACCTCGGCCAGAATGTTCGTAATGTGCATTATAACTCTCCTATTATGTTAGTTTATCCCAATTTTACAGCCCTGTCATTCCAGCCATCGACCAGCGGGAGCGTGTTTTGCCTTCCGTGCAGAACAGAAAAAGTGGCTATGCCACCTCCTATGTTGAAAATTTGTTCCAGTCTCGCGATTCCATCATTTTAGCCAAATGTAGCACAAACTTCCGGCGTGTGATTAAAATTTCTTGGGTGCCACCTTTCTGTATTTCAGAGAGGTGCTCTTGCGTAATTTTCTAAATAGCCGTAGATGGCTAAAATGTTACCATTAGACTAATTTGGATTGTAAAAAAACTCTCATTGAATAACAAGCCTAAAAACACCCTTAAAATCAGTCCGCCGCAGGCGGATTCTCTTTACCAGCCCCTGCTGTCAAGCGGGGGATCTTCTGTAGGGCGGGCCATGCCCGCCATTTACTCTTTTACCAGCCCCCGATGTAAAACATGCCCCTGCGCCGGGGGGCAAAATGGTCTTGTCGCGCACTCAGGGCGTTGCCCTGAGTAACGGAGCAACAATTATTTATTTTTTTATCTCTATATAGCTCCGCTACTTACGATTTTTACACTCGCGATAATAACCATAAAATGCGCGCAAATACGACAGTTCACCCTATATAGGGGTGGACTAAGCCCCACGCATTTACCAGCCCCCGACGGGTGGCAGCGTCTGTCTTCGGATAGGCGATGACGACTTTCCATTAAAGGGTGAAAGACACACTCCGTTTTAAAGTGGGAGGCATACTCCGTGTGGCAATCTTATTCGTCATTGGGATTTCGTCATTGATTCTTAATTCTGAATTGAGGATTTTTCATAATTAAGCAACTGTTTGTAAGTCTTTTTGTACCAAGTACTGATGAGCAAAAAACACCAACAATTTCAAATCTACCC
>DAOVXR010000073.1 GCA_030636065.1 Sedimentisphaerales bacterium
AATCGAAAGTTACTATGTTGAAAACCAAAAAACCACAGTATGGTTTTACGCTTATTGAGTTGCTGGTTGTTACCGCCCTGATTGCCATGCTGGCCGGGGCGACGGGCGGCATCTATCTGAGTTCATATAAAAGGCGATTAGTGGAAAAAACAGTACGTGAACTGTTCCTGACGGCCAAATATGCCCGCCTTATAGCTATCGAAAGACAACAGCCGTGCAAACTCGTTTTCCGACAATCAGGTACTCGAAAAAACATCGCCGAAAAAACCGCGATTGGAATCAAAAGCGGGTTCTGGTTGTCGATGGCCCAGGTTGATCCGATCACCGCGGAAATCAGCGAACTCGTTATCCGAAATGTGTATTCCAAACCAGTCGAGTTGCCTGGGGACATAAAGTTCGAAGATATTCGTATCCGGCCGACAGAAATACGGGAACAGCAGAACATTCAGGAGCCAACGGAAATTGTTTTTGAACCCACAGGCACAGCCAACGCGGCGACCATAACGCTCGGCGACGGGCGGAGCCGTTATACGTTGACCGTTTCTGCCGCCACGGGAAGAGCCAGGATAAAATTCGGGCCGGCGGATGAAGAAATGAATGATATGGTCGATTTGGATTTATAAATGTTACACAGCTATCATCGTAACGGGTTCACACTAATAGAGGCCCTGGTTGCCTGCGTTGTTCTCTCGGCAGCGGTGGTAACGATCAGCGGTATCAGCACGAGGTGCCTGAACCAGACCCGTTTGAATATAGAATATGAGCAGGCATGGCAGGCGCTCGACCAGCAGTTGAAAATAATCGACGTAATGGGGATCGAAGAATTTATCCGCCAGGGTGTAACAGAAGGGGATATTGAAGGCGAAGGCGATAATCAGGATCAATCACGGTATCACTGGGACGTCCGGACCGAAAGGGAGGAAATTGACAATCTCTATCGGGTCAGACTTACCATCCGATGGAACTCGGACAATAAGGTTCGCAGTGTTGACGCGATGACGCTCTTAAACGGACGAAGTACTAATGCAACTATTGGACAACTAAATTGAGAAGCAAAGGTTTTACATTACTGGAAGTACTGGTAGCCACCGTGATCGGGGCGTTTGTAGCAGCAACGGCTGTGGGAACACTACGAGCGGTAACAGCCAGCCGGGAAAGAATCGCTTCGCATATAGCTGCTATGAGCGAGATTCGATTTGCCGGCAACCTGCTCCGCAAAGACCTGAACTGCATTTACCGTGACAAAAAAGCTGCGAATGTCAGGCTGACGGGCATGCCCGCCGGCGCGGAGGAAGAAATGACCTCTGTATTGACCTTTCTGACCGTCAGTCGCGCTCAGGCCAGGCCGTCCTGTCCGGAAGGAGACGTCTGTGAAGTCGAATACTTCCTGCGGCAGGAAGATGACCAATCTGTCCTGATGAGAAGATTGGATCCGTATCCTTACAAAAGAGAAGAAAAAGGCGGTATCGTATATATCGTAGCGGAAAATATTATCGCTTTCGGAGTCAGGTTTTTCGACGCGGAGAATAATGAATGGCAAACCGAGTGGCCCGAAGACGCCTCATCACTCCCACAAATGGTGCGAATAACCCTGGCGGCCCGAATGCCGGAACAAAAAAATGTCGTAACCGATTCCTTTATCGTGAGTTTCCCGCGCTGGCCGCAGAAAAACCAAAACGACAAAAAGCCGGAGGGTGAATTATGAATCGTTTGTTTGTTCGTATTCATCCTGATAAGCGTGGGCTTGGGGGAATATCGATGCCCAGAGCAATGGCGCTGGTAGCGGTATTGTGGCTGCTGGTGCTGCTGACGGTGCTTGTAACGGTTTTGGCCAAGTCCGTGCGACTCGATTCTTATGTTTCCCGTAGCACAACAGAGCAGGTCCGCTGCCGCTGGGCCATGCGGGCCGGCGTAGAAAAAGCAATGGCACTGCTGAACGAGGATACCGAGGCAAGCGATACACTAACCGATCTGTGGCATGACAACGATGCCGATTGTAACGACATCGTTCTGGACGGTTGTATCCTGAGTATCCGGATTATCGATGAGGCAGGCAAACTCAGTATCAATACAGCCACAAAAAAACAGCTTATGCAACTGCCTATGATGACCGGGGACGTGGCCGCTGCGATTATCGACTGGCGAGACAAAAACGAAAAACCCGAACCAGACGGCGTCGAGGGCGGATATTATCTGAGTCTTTCGCCCGGCTACCATATCCGCAACGAACCGTTTCGGACTGTCAGGGAACTGCTGATGGTCAAAGACGTGAACAGGGATTTGTTTTTCGGTGAGGACTCGAATTTCAATGGCCGACTCGATTACAACGAATGTGACGGAGACGATTCCCGGCCGATGGACAATGAAGATGATATTCTCGATAAGGGCTGGGTCAATTATCTTACGTGCTGCTCCAGTGAAAAGAATGTAGATGCGCAGGGAAACGAACGTATCGACATCAATAAGGCCAAAGAAAAGAAACTCGTCAACTCGTTGGACATCAAAAAATCACATGCCAAATGGATTGTTGAGAACCGCAATAAAGGATTCAAAAGTATCGCGGACCTGATAAACAAAGACTCTAAAAAAGACAGCAGCGGAAATAACAAGAATAACAAGGACGATAAGGATTCCGATCAGGCCGAGCCACTTGACCTGACCACGTTCAAAAAAATAGCGGATAAAATCACCGTATCGGACGACGACCGGTTAGACGGAAGGGTCAATGCCAACACAGCACCCCTGAAGGTACTGACGGCCCTGCTCGAAGGCAATGAGGCATTGGCCGATAGTATCGTCTCGTATCGGAAAACACTGAATATGGGAATGGAAAGTATCGCCGATTTATTGAATGTCAAGGGGCTGAACATCGATACCTTCAAGAAAATCGCTCACCAGGTTACCGTTCGCTCCAGCGTGTTCACCGTGCAATGCCAGGTGGCAATTGACAGCACCGGAGGAACGTATAACGGCGAAGCAATCGTAGATCGAGGGGCAAGCCCCGGCGCGATACTTTATTGGTGTGAGAACGCACGGTTTAATCGAATTTGACTTATACTCGTTATAATTGTTATTGGGAGTAAAGCATTGAAAAAAACGGTAGTGGCAATAACCCGGCTGGCAGGAAAATATCAGGCCGTCGTAATGAGCCGTAAAGGTGATACCCTGGAACTGCGATCACATCGGCATAGCACCTCGGCCGGCTGGAACACGATCTATGCGGACATAACGGAATCCGTCGGCTCCGCCTCGGCTACCCATAGTGAACTGATCGTCGGATACGACTCGAGCCGGGTGGCGTTTTACCGACTTCGGGTACCGGAAGTCAAGGCAGAAGAGTTAAACAACATGGTTGCCCTTCAGCAGGAAGCCCTGCTGCCGCTGCCGCCCGAACAGATGGAGATCGCCTGGCGGGCTGATGCCGCCCTGAACGGCAAAATCGGAATCACCATCGCCGCCGTCCGGAAAAACCAACTGGAACAATTCAGCAGGGAGCTGAAACAGTCTCGCCCCCGGAAAATCCTTTTGACCCAGGAGGCGATTGTCAAGGCCTGGAGGCTATTATGCGACGGCAGCCGGGATAATACTGTTGTTGTTTATCTTGATGAGTCGAACAGCCATATATGCCTAACCCTCGGCGGACGGTTGGCTTTGGCGGTAACATCGGACGTTGGACGAAAAGACCTGACTACCGAGGCAAACCTGCGGGAACCGAACGCCGAACGGCTTGCCCAGGACATCCGCAGAACCCTGGAACGGTTTGGCAACGGTACGCCGGAAGACTGGCGGATCAGTATCATTACCGGCGGCAAAGACATCGACCGGCAAGTCGCCGGCTACCTCAACGAGTCCGGCTTAAATGCCGAAGTTGCTTTGTTGAATGTGGAAAAAATCAAAAGTGATTCCCCCCTTTCCGCCGAGGCCATTTACGAATTTTTGACGCCGATCGGACTGGCGTTGATGGGGCTCGACGACGACAGCGACAAGCTCAATCTGTTTAAGCGCATTCATACCGCGGAGATTGCCGAGAAAAAGCAAAGCCGCGTTCCCTCATTGAAGATAAGCGTCCCACTTGCCCTTGGTATGTTGTTTTTCCTGCCGTGGGCCTTGATGAAAATCGACGCCGCCCGCCTTGGTAAAATCGAATCGTATATCAATCAACAGGAAAACACTGTCGATATTGATATGCTGAAAAAGGAAAACGCGATCAAAAAAACCATCGCCTCTCAGCGTCCTGACATCCTGGAGCTGATGAGCCTTATTAGTTCCTGCATCCCGGAGGGCGAGGTCCTTGACGGCATCGGCTTCAAAAAAAATCAACCTGTTACCATCACCGGCCACACAAAAGACAAAGACAAAATCCTGGAATTACAGGAAAATCTACAGAAACAAAAGCACATTAAAACCGTTCGTGTGCTGAACCGTAAAATAGACAAAAAAGCCAAAACGACAAATTACACCATTACGTTCAATTATAAACACTTTGGTAAAAAGACAAGGCGGTTATGGTAAATATTCTGTAAGGAAACTATTTAATATGCCGATTTCATTGGACAAACGAAACAAACAAGCCCTGATAGTCCTTGCCGCGGCGGCGGTATTGATTCTCGTCTTTCATTATGTAACAGGCCCATGTCTGGACGAGTGGCAACGGATAAGGGTGTCTCTGACGGTTCAGGAGCAAAAGCTGGCCATGATCAAGACGGCACACGGTTCCGCGGAGCTTGTCCCGGCGTTCGAGATGCCTTTGAGCGAAGACAAACAAAGGCCGCTTTTTTACCGTAAAATTACCGAGCAGTTCAAAAAGGTCGGAGTGAACGTCAACCCATTACCCCAGTATGTATCTCGCGGCAGAAAGCTACCGAACCTGTCTCTAAAAATGCTGCGTCTTCGCTGCCGGGGCGGGGGCAAATACGACCAAATCCTCCAACTCATCGCGGACCTGGACAAAAATCCTTACCTTGCGGGCGTTGAGGAGTTCAAGGTTGTATGTGGGAAGGAAAAACGACAGCAGATGTCGCTGGACCTGACGGTATCGACTTTCGTCAAGTGATTACAGCAAAAATGATTAAAGGAACAGAAGTTTGGAAAACCGGAAAAACAATCAAAAGATCAGGGATAAACTTTCACTTTGCCTGTTGGCTCTTGTGGCGGCTGGTGTGTTAGTGCTGGTTTTCAAATGGTCACTGGCTCAGACGCTCCCCGCTCAAAAGGGGAATCTCTCAGACCCAAACAGCAATGATCCCTGCTCACTTTTGTCGGACAAAACCACAAAACTGGTTGAAGCCCTGAAAAAGAAAAATATGTTTGTCCCGCCGTCGCCCAAACCAAAACCGCCTAAGCAGTGCCAGGGCATTTTCGGCGATGAGGTTCTCATCAACGGCAAATGGTACAAGGTGGGCGATACCGTCCCTCCCGGCGCGAAGGTACTGTCGGTCGAGGCGGCTTCGGTAAAACTCGAATGGAAAGGCAAGGAAATCATCCTGGCCCCTATCCAGTCGGCGACTTCGTCCGGGGCCAAACCACCGGCCAAAAAGGCTCGCCGTCGGACAAAAAAAACAGCGCCAAAAGCAATCGAGAAAAAAAACGAGATGGTTGAGCAGGCGGAAGAACCAACCGAGCAGGATGACCTGGCCTGGCTGGACATCCCTGAACACTTGAAGGAAAAATTCCGAAAGGCCTGGGACAAGATGACCCCTGAACAAAAAGAAAAAGCCAAAGAACAATGGCAAAATATGCCTGAGGAGCAAAAACAGCAGATGATCGAACAGATGGAAAAAATGCCTTAAAACTAAAAGCAACCTCTAATAATACCCGTAGGGTGGGGCTTTGACCCACGCGTTAGCTTATAATGAATAAATGATACCCACTCAAGATAAAGGAGACAAAATTGAAACGTAACCGTATTTTACTAATCGTGGTGGGAGTGGTTTTTGTCGGCCTGCTTGTATGGCGCGCCGCTTTTCATGTACCTACGCCCGGAATAAATAACGATGCCATCGATAAGATTAATGTAAAAAAAACAGCCGATCCCTGCGAGTTAAAGGGGGAGACACCGGAAAAACCATCTACAACTGAAAAACCGGCTGACCCCTGTGCCGTAAAGAAGACAAAGACGCAGCCGGACGATCCCTGCGCCCCGCCGGCCAAGCCCAAAACAGACGACAGTGAAAAAAACGGCAAAAAGGAACCTGAAAAAAAGAAGGACGAAGAAAAAGATGATGATGAAGATGACGAACTGGAATCGGTGAACCTCAATGAGGTCGAAGTAAAAAAACTGATAGACAAGCTGGCTCAGTGGACCGGCAAGGTCATTATTCCCGACGATGAAGCCCTGAAACAGAAAATCACCATTTATTCCTCAAAAAAACTGTCTCGCACCGAAGCCATGGCGCGTATTTACGACGCCCTGCGGACCAAGGGTTTTATCGCCGAGGAAACCGACGGCGTTATCTTTATCAAGCCGATCAAAGACGCCAAACTCGGCCAGGTACCCACGCTGTCCGAGAATGATATTTTGGCGCTGGTCGAGAACAAAAATCAAATTGTCCAGAAGTTCTTCCAACTCCGAAACTTCAGTCCCACACAGTTGCATCAGATCGTCAAGCCTCTCATCCCAGAATACGGCCATGTTTATGCCATCGAAAGCACCCGCCAGTTGGTTGTGATCGATACCGTCTCGAATCTGATGCGTATCGAGCTTATAATTGAAAGACTCGATGTGCCCGAGGCGGAAGACACCGTAACCAGAATCTTTAAAATACGCGATTCCGACCCCGCTAAAATTGTTCAGCTTCTGAGAGTTCTATTCGGCCAGGATGGTCCCGGGCGTAGCGGCAGAAAACGCAGCCCGAACTCCGCAAGAAATAAACCCGCCAAGGGAGGACCACCGTCCAAGGGAACTGGCGCGGCTACATCTGTTGTGATTGGCCCCAGCAGTAGCCAGATCGTGCTGATTCCTATGATGGATCGTGGGTGGATTATAGCCAGGGCGTCCGCGGATGATATGAAACAAATCGGCGAATGGATTGAAAAACTCGACACAAAACGAACGCCCAAAACGGAACACCAGGTACGCAAGATAGAATACGCCAATCCCGAGGAAGTAGCCAACCAGATCAACCGCATGATTCAACAGATGCCCGGCAAAGAGATCAAGACAAATGTATTGATTGTTCCGCTTGAGCAGGCCCGTCAGGTTATGATCGTCGGCAGTGAGGTGAACCGGAAAATGGTCGAGAAACTGATAGCGGAGATCGACGTCCCTGTAGGGGTCTTTGAGACCGGACATTTCAAGTTGAAATATGCCGATCCGGAAAAGGTCAAGGAATATATCGACGAGCTTTATTCCGATCAGCAACAACGTGGCGGCTATTACAGATATTATAGCTATCGTTCTCAAAGTCGAAAGCAAACGGACATCAACGAAGTAAAGGTAATAGCTTATCCGACACTGAAAGAGGTTACGGTAATCGCCTCGGCGGAGAATCTAACCAGGATCACCGGACAGATAGCCGAATGGGACAAGCCTATCGATGTTAAAGCAGTGGCCCCGCTGATTATCGAGTTGAAAAATTCGGACCCGGTCAAGCTGACCGAATTACTGACCACCCTGTTCAGCGAGAAGTCATCCGGCCGGAACTCGTTTTATGATTACCTCTTTGGCAGAGG
>DAOVXR010000082.1 GCA_030636065.1 Sedimentisphaerales bacterium
AACTCTTTCCATTTTGGAAACAGTTCAAAATGAAGGAAACAGGCAGGTTAAGCGGACAACGGAATTTTACAACCTTGATGCCATTATTTCAGTCGGCTACCGCGCCAATCCCTACCAGGCAACACAATTTCGCATCTGGGCGACAAAAACCCTGAAAGAATTCATTATCAAAGGATTTGTTCTGGATGATGAACGGCTCAAGCAGGGCAACCAGGTCTTCGGGAAAGATTATTTTGACGAACTGCTGGAGCGCATCCGGGAAATCCGAGCCAGTGAGCGACGCTTTTATCAGAAAATTACCGACATATATGCCCTTTCGGCGGATTATGATAAAAATGCACCTGTTGCCAAAGAGTTTTTCGCTACAGTCCAAAACAAGCTGCATTGGGCCATTACGGGGAAAACGGCTGCTGAAATCATCTATGATTCAGCAGATGCAACTAAAATCCATATGGGTCTTACTAACTGGAAACATTCGCCGGACGGCAAAATCTTAAAATCCGATATTGCCGTTGCCAAAAACTACCTGAATGAAGCCCACATCAGGGAACTGAACGGAATTGTCTCTGCCTATCTTGATTTGGCGGAAAACAGAGCGCAACGACAGATTCTGATGAAAATGGCCGACTGGGTCGAATTTCTGCATAACTTTTTGGAATTATCTAACTACCCGATCTTACAGGATAAGGGCAAAGCCAGCGCATTGGAGGCCAAGCTCAAGGCCAAGCAAGAATATGAAACATATCGTGTTGTACAGGACAAAAACTATGTTTCTGATTTTGACAAAGAAATAAAGCGGATTACCGGAAAAAAAGATAAATAATAATCGCCATGCACTTAACAAAAGTATCTCTTCAGTCTGAACGCTATCCTACGCAGGAACATTATCCCTTCAGTCTGTCGCTCTTCCGGCAAACGAAAGAACTGACATTTACCAGGCCTGTAACTTTTCTGGTCGGTGAAAACGGTACTGGTAAATCGACGCTGTTAGAGGCGTTGGCCTACAAATGCGGTATTTATATCTGGCAGGGTATGGAACGAAGCCGTTGTACGCATAACCCTCACGAAAAACAGCTTTACCGGTTTATCACAATTGACTGGGCCGATGGGAAAGTACCAGGTTCGTTTTTCGCCTCACAGATATTTCATCATTTTTCACAAATTCTCGACGAGTGGGCGGCGTCCGATCCGGGTGTGTTGAAATATTTCGGGGGCGAATCGCTGATTACACAATCGCACGGCCAGTCGCTGATGTCTTTCTTTAACAGCCGCTATAAGGTCAAGGGGCTGTATCTGCTGGACGAGCCGGAAACAGCCCTTTCCGCGAAAAAGCAGCTGGAACTCCTGAAACTGCTCGACCAGACCGTCCGTGACGGCAAGGCCCAGTTTATTATCGCGACCCATTCTCCCCTGCTTATGGCGTGTCCGGGCGCGGAAATCTATAGTTTCGACCAGTCGCCGGTAGTACCGATCAAGTACGAACAAACCGATCACTATAGTATTTACAAAGATTTTCTGAACAATCCGGAGAAGTATCTGAATGAAAGATAACAAAAACAGTATATTATATGTAGTACTGGTTTCTATGGTGGCGGCGTTGGGGGGACTGCTGTTCGGTTATGATACAGGAGTAATCAACGGGGCGATCGGGCCTCTGGAGACACATTTTGATTTGGACCCACAGTTCGAGAAGGGCTGGGTAGCCGCCAGCGCCCTTTTGGGCTGTGTGCTTGGGGTGGCATTGGCGGGGGTGCTAAGCGACCGGTTTGGTCGAAAGAAGGTGCTGGTGGTTTCAGCGATATTATTTCTTATATCGGCTATTGGTACGGCTCTGCCGAAAGACATCACAACATTTATCTTTTTCCGCATAATAGGCGGTGTTGGTGTGGGGGCGGCGTCGATGACCTCACCGATGTATATCGCCGAGATATCACCGGCCCGTATGAGGGGGCGGCTGGTCTCGGTGAACCAGCTTGCCATTGTAACCGGTTTTATGGTGGTATATTTTGTGAATTATTTTATCGTCCAGCAGGGAGACGCAACCTGGAACATACAGTATGGGTGGCGGTGGATGTTCGGCTCGGAGTCCTTGCCGGCAATTCTTTTGCTGTTACTGTTGTTCGTAGTACCGGAAAGCCCACGCTGGCTGGCAAAACAAGGGCAGAGCGATACGGCCCTGGGAGTCCTCTCCCGCATCGGAGGCGCCGAGTACGCACAGGCTGAACTAACGGAGATAAAAAAGGCCATAGCCCAGGAAAGCGGTTCGCTGAGGCAATTGTTTCAACCGGGTATGAAAATCGTGCTGGTTATCGGCATAGCGTTAGCCGTTTTGCAGCAGGTAACCGGTATTAATGTTTTTCTGTATTTCGGTACGGAAATCTTCAAAAAGATGGGTTCCTCGACAAATGCCGCCCTGATACAGACGGTGGTGGTTGGGGCGGTGAACCTGACCTTTACCATTATCGCTATCTGGACGGTTGACCGGCTCGGACGCAAGCCACTGATGATTATCGGGGCGAGCGGAATGGCTATTTCCCTGTTGGCGATGGGAGGCGCGGCCTTTTATCAAAAGACGGATATGTGGATACTGTTCTTTATGCTCGGTTATATCGCCTGTTTTGCGTTATCGGTGGGACCGGTAACATGGGTGATACTCTCGGAGATATTTCCCAACCGGATTCGCGGACGGGCGATGGCGGTGGCGACTGTTTTTCTCTGGTCAGCGAATTACGTCGTAACCCAGACCTTCACCATGATGGACGAAAGCCAATGGCTGACCGGGAAGTTTCACCATGGGTTTCCGTTTTGGCTGTATGGTGCTTTAAGCGTGGTACTGGCTGTGTTTGTCTGGCGATGTGTACCGGAGACAAAAGGGAAAACACTGGAAGAAATCGAGACGATGTGGCTGCTCAGAAAGTAATATTCCCTGCAAATATTGTTTGACAGACCAAACAGGATTACCAGAATAAATAGACTCATCAGGATATTTTTTTATGGCGTTACAATCAGTAGTAGCGAAGCGAGTGTTTTTCGGAACGGTGATGATTCTGGCACTCGGGGCGATACTGACGGTTGATGGATGGCTGTCGGCGCAGGGTTATTGTATCTCATCTGACAAACTGTGTGGGATCGGCTTTGTCCTGCTATTGGCGATAGTACTGGGATTGGGTGCGGAAGAATTATCGCGAATGATGCGGGCCAAGGGAACCGAGCCGGTCGTCTGGTTGATTATACCTGCTATAGTATTACTGCTGACGCAGCCGTTCTGGTGTAATGAAATATCCCACTCGGTTTGCTGGGCCGGGATATTGTTTGGCAGTCTGCTGACGGCGGCCCTGGTACAGGGAATTAAATACAGGACAAAAAACACCCTGGCGAACCTGAGCGGTTTTTGCCTGTCAGTCGTCTATCTCGGCGTTGGGGGGTGGTTTCTTGTGGCAATCCGACTTATCGGTGGTTCTGAGCCGGATATGTGGGGCCAGATCGCCCCGCTTGTTATGTTTTTGACCTGTGTAAAGTCTTGTGATATAGGGGCTTACTTTACCGGTCGTTTTCTGGGCCGCCATAAAATGATCCCCTCAATCAGTCCGGGCAAGACCTGGGAAGGGCTGATCGGCGGAGTAGTACTGGCGGTAATTGCGGCCTCGCTTTTTGCCTGTTTTGCTGGTATAATGGGGTATGGAAAGTCAGCCACCTTCGGCGTGGCAGTGGCAGTGAGCGGCCAGTTAGGCGATCTGCTGGAATCCATGCTCAAACGCGACGCCGGGAGTAAGGACTCGGCGAGCTTAGTGCCGGAGTTCGGCGGTGTTCTTGATTTGTTGGATTCACCGCTGGCGGCGGCGCCGATAGCATACATGATATTTATATGGAACTGACCTTAACACTGGAAAACCCTGAAAAACGCGTACAATTGTTCGGTACGGCTGATGCGAATCTGCGAACCATCCGGGAAATCTGCGATGTGCAAATTACTGCGCGCGATGGCCGCGTGAAACTCTCCGGAGCCAAAGAAGCCGTTACAAAAGCGACGAACCTGCTGGAATCGATGCAGCAGCATCTGAAGCACTCGGACCATATCAGCAAGGATGACCTCGTTAAAATAATGGGCCGTGCCGGCGCGGATGAACGGCGTAAAGACCTCTGCCGGGTCGAAGTATATGCCAAACATCGCATGATCGAACCTCATAGTAAAGGTCAGGAAAAATACCTCACAGCCATGCAAAAGAATGACATGATATTCTGTGCCGGCCCCGCCGGTACAGGCAAGACCTACCTCGCGGTGGCAATGGCGGTGGCAATGCTTAAACAGGGGCGAATCCGACGGATTATTCTGGCACGCCCGGCAGTGGAAGCGGGAGAGAAACTGGGGTTCCTGCCCGGAGACATGCAGGCGAAGGTCAACCCATATCTGCGTCCGCTGTTTGACGCGCTGGGCGATATGATGGACTATACCCAGATCAAACAATTCATGCAAAATGATATTATCGAAGTTGTGCCACTGGCGTTTATGCGGGGCCGTACACTCAACGCCGCGGCGGTCATCCTTGATGAGGCGCAAAATACCACTGTTTCACAGATGTTAATGTTCTTGACGCGACTGGGCTACGACTCGAAAATGATTGTTACCGGCGACGACAGTCAGAGCGACCTGGCAAAAGACCAGGAATCGGGACTGATCGACGCCATAAGACGACTCAAAGGAATAAAAGGAATCGCTTTTGTACGACTCGACGAAACTGACATTGTACGACATCGGCTGGTACAGAATATCGTCAAAGCGTATGAGAAAGAGAGGGAAGGGAAGAAAAAAAATCCGTAGGATTTCGCAGATTCACACAGATAAAAATGAGTTGTTACAGCCAGAAAAAACAGAAAAATAAATGTTGCCACAAAGGCACCATGAGCAGAAATAAAACCCAAAAGGAATGCTGCAATATGCCGTTATATCCTGAAATTGAATTAACAATAAAATTAGATAATATCACAGGCAATCATGAAAATGACCGGAATACCCTGAGAACTTTATTGCTGGATAAATTAGTCGGGGAAAAAGCCGGAACCGGCAGGGGGGAAAAGACATCAAAATATCATTACAATGTAGAATCTTTATCTTGTGGGAATAGAATCTATTTGACAAGGCCGGCTATCCTTAGTAAAGGATTTGATTTCATTATTCATGTTGAAAATTATACGTTTACAAAAGGTAAAGATAATCCAAAGCATGATGACATATTAGATGACTTGAAAGGGAAAAAGCAAGAGAATATCGCTAAGTACAAAAAGCTTTTATGTCTGATCAACTCGGTTTTTCATTGTGAAGACCCAGTGGACGTTCTCACGCGATATGATGACTTATCTTTTAATCAAGGACTTTCAATAGACCTGATATTACTGGTTACGAAATGGTTTTTTATTGAACAAGATGTAAGGTATTGGAATTGGTCAGGGCGAGATAGACTTATGTCTGAAATTAAAGGAATATAAAAATGATGAAGGCTTATTATTCAGAAAGAAATGTACGCATATACAACGGCGATGTAATTGAAATACTGAAAAACCTACCCGATGGGTGTGTCGATCTGATTTTTGCCGATCCGCCTTATAACCTGTCAAATGGTGGGTTCACGTGCCATGCAGGCAAGCGAGTTAGTGTGAACAAGGGCAAATGGGATAAGAGCAGGGGCATAGAAGAGGATTTTAATTTTCACTATAATTGGATTGAAGCGTGCAGGCGTGTATTGAAACCAAATGGGTCTCTATGGATTTCGGGAACTTATCATTCAATCTATGTTTGTGGCTATGCCTTGCAAAAACAAGGATGGCATACTATTAATGATATTTGTTGGTACAAGCCAAATGCTTCACCTAACCTGTCCTGTAGAATGTTCACCGCAAGTCATGAAACCTTGCTCTGGGTAAGAAAGGACAAAAAAGCAAAACATACCTTCAATTATGATGCCATGAAAAATGGTGATTTCCACAATGACTTTGTCAAAAAACCAGGCAAGCAGATGAGAAGCCTCTGGTCGGTCAATACTCCCAAAAATGGTGAAAAAAGACATGGTAAGCATCCTACCCAAAAACCTGAAGATCTCCTGGAACGTATTATTATAGCGAGTAGCAATGAAGGCGATATTGTTCTTGATCCTTTTTGTGGAAGCGCAACTACCGGCGTTGCTGCATTAAGACATAATCGCAAATTTGTTGGAATAGATTTAGAGCAAGAGTATTTGGATAAGTTTGCAATTCCAAGACTTAGCGACGAGATCAAAAGTAAAGGACAGTCGTTATTTCATGATGCGCATCAAGTTAATGCAGAACAAACAGATCTTTGCTTTACGCAATAGAGTTGGAAACGCTGATATATGGAAAGAAAAGAAGCTATAGAAAGACTGCAAGAACTTATTGGGAAAGAACTTCATGGTTTGGCCAGCAAGTTCGGGGTTACGGTTTATCGAAACAATAGAGTAAATAAGGGATGGGCAGGGCATGTATTTGAAAGGTTCCTGGGATTGCCTATAAACTCAGCCCAGTCTCCGAATTTCGGCTCCTGGGAGTTGAAATCAATTCCCCTTAAATATCTAAAAAGTGGAGAACTTACATTCAAAGAGACTATGGCTGTCACGATGATCGATCCTGTAAATGTGTGTCAAAAGAAATTTCAAGATAGTCATTTGCTTGCAAAGCTTAAAAAGGCTGTGGTCGTAGCAAGAACTGTAGGCGATACCGTAGATGATCCAAGCTATATTCATTCAATTGTTGAATTCGACTTAAACGGCGAATTATACAAAGCAGTAAAAACAGATTATGATCTTGTTAGAAATGTATTGCTTGATCCAGAACAGGGATTTGAATCATTGACAGGCAAAATGGGAGTTTATATCCAACCAAGAACAAAAGGTGCGGGACACGGCTCTACATCAAGAGCTTTTTACGCAAGGCCAAAGTTTCTTAAAGAATTTATCAAAATATGATTATAGCAGAGCGATCAACCGGACACAGGTTTCCATAATTCCCGCATTCGCTGGAATGACACACTTGGCTAAAATATTACAAAGAAAGAAAAAATGAAAAGCACCGGAAAAAAGAAAGGCAAGCGAATCGACAGCCGGCGGGCGATAGAAGGTGATATGGCCGCCCGGCGACAGAGATTCTATGATTCCGGCGCCCCGGCTTCGATCCTGATGTTGATCCTGTTTATCGTTTTGGCCACCCTTATTCTTTCGCTCAACATCTCGACGCAGGGGACGTCTGGAAACATCTGGCCCGGATCGAAAATA
>DAOVXR010000029.1 GCA_030636065.1 Sedimentisphaerales bacterium
CCCGTACCCCAAATTTGTCCAGCCGCCCAAACGATTTTTCTCTCGGTTCCGCTTAGAAGTCAGGCGCTGGGACATCGGGCAATGTTGCATTTATTACTTGAAACTGCAAAATGAGTATGAATAAATCGGTCAGGTTTTTTCGAAGAACTGTTTTTTCTGTTCCGTGACCCAATGGATAGCCTGCCTGAGGCCATCCGCGTTGACTCGGAAATTCCGGCCGGTGATCATATTAAGGCTGCGCAGCGCTTCCCTTTGATGACGGCCCGAGGAGCACAGCAGTTTCATCACCTGTGTCAGGCCGATCTTATCGCCCATAGTGGCCAAGGCACCCGCGGCACAGCAACAAACCATATAGCTACTATCGTAAAGGGCATCGTAAAGCGAGGCCTTGGCGGAATGCGCTCTCATCTGACCGAGCGCCTTGCACGCAGCGGCACGGACGCGCGGGTCCCGGTCCCGCACACAATGCACTACTACCATAACGGCATCACGGCCGCCACTCTGGGCCAGAGATTTGATGGTCCCTTCCCGAATGACCGGGTCGGGATCATTGAGCATACGGCTAATCCTGACGGCGTCCGTGGCGCTATTGCGCTGGGCCAATATGGAAGCCGCAGCCACACCGCTGAGCTTCTCTCGGCGGAGATCATTTATAGTAAGTTTGTGTTGTTTATCTCTGTCCATATCGGGAAAATATCCAATTTTCCAGCATTATCGGACCGCAATCCGGCAATAACGGAGTTGGTCCATATATTCCATAGTATATCGTCATAAGCGGACTGTAAGATAATGAGGAATTAAGAAACCAGAATGAGGAATCAATGACGAAGTACCAATAACGAATAATAGAAAGCTGCCATCGCCTGTCCTCTCAGACATCGCCACCCATCGGTTTTGCCGGCAAAAAAGATGGATTCCCGCCTACGCGGGAATGACCCCCCATTAACATGGGGGGCTACAAACGTGGGGAACTCCACCCTCCCCTCTTTACCCTTTACCCCCTACTTTTTACTCTCTACTATCCACCTTCTTACGGGGCGAGGCGGGTGAAACGGCGGCTGCCGAGGACAAACTGATCGAAGCCTTCGGGCCAAAAACTGAGCATAAATGAAACGCCGCCACTGGTAGAATCGTGGCTAACGCTGAATGCGCCGAACCAATGAGGGAATTTACGGATGACGGTGGCTCGTGTATAAGCCGAGGCGGTTTGCTCGATGTCGTACTGCTGTGTCAGGGCCAGGGTATATTTACGGTTGATCCGGTAGCCGGCCCCTGCGGTCAGGAATTGCGCGTCACGATTGTTAAACAAATCCCCGTTCCGCAAAAAACGATGTCCGATATAGTAGCGCGTACGCGGCGACCGCCGTACCGCGATGGCGGCAGCGGTTTGGCTGATTACACTGTCGTGAATATTATAGTTAAAAGCGCCCGTAAAGGCGGTGGTGTCCGATATCTGCCAGGTCCAGTCGGCGTCAGCATGGTCGCTGAGGTTCTGATTGAACTGTTCCCGACGGGCCAGGCCAAGATTGGCCAGGTCATGGTTCAGCACGGCAGGGGTATCGAACCGTCCCTCAGGCCTATCGAAGAAAAAACTGCCCGGCAGTAATGCGTCATCGACATCATTACTGACCAGAGTAACCGACGTATTCAAACGGAGGAAATCGACACTGTGTTTTTTTTCCTCCGGGCCGCGCATGGTCTGCCATCGCTGGCGCAGTGTAAAGTTGAATACGTCTCGGCGCATCTGGTCTTCGGGCAGGTCGGAATCAATCCAGAAAGCACTTGCCTCAGGTGAGACAACATGCCGGAGCCGGTCCAAATCCCACAGCCGTGATCGCACACTATCATCGACACGATAAAAATGGGTTCCGGCTCTCAGGCCGGCGGCGCCATGAACAAAGCTGTTACGATTACGCGGCCGACTATAACGCGGATCGTCAATAAGGAAATCGTCGAAACGGGACTCGTCATGCACAAAAGTCCCGATTATCGTGGGAATCAGATGCCAGGAACCGAAATGAAAGGGCAGGTTCAGTTCGTGCCTGCTGGTAGCGAAAGCAAAATCGTCCTGGTCGATACTGCCGGGCAAAATACCGGGTTCCTCGGACCAGCCCAACCCGCATACCTCACGATCCCCGGCCCGCTGGGCCTGCCGGGAGAGATAACTGTTGTGATAATAGGTAAGGGTATTGAAAAGGTCCTGACCCACTCCGTGCAGACCCGTACCGGGCAACTCGGTGAGAGTATAATCGAAATCGTTCAGATGAAACTTGCTGGTGAAATCGAAGGCCCAGTTGTCCCGCTGCTGTTTGAAATAAACGAGCGTTTCCTGTTCTTTTTCGGTATCGAATTCGCGTTCGTGCCAGCTTTCCAGGAAGTTCCGGTCGCTGAGATAACCGATCTCGAAAGTTCCTTCCCAGTTTTGAGGCAGGAATTGGCGGTGCTGCCAGCGAGCCTGGCCCCTCGTTGAGTGATCGATATGTACATCCTTACGGCTTTCGATCCGGCCGAGCCGATCCTTACCGCTGTCATTAAGCAGATACGTCCGCAGTGAGCCGAAATAACTATCGCTCGTATAATCCATATCGAGTCCGGCACCCGGTCCGCGTTTGCTGAACTCATCGAGATGAAGGACGGAATTAACACCCTGCGGCTCCGGCAGTCCCAACAGCCAGGCGGGGTTCAATTGGGACTCCAGGCTGACACCTCGCTCCGAACTGACACTGGTATGCAGGGACTGGATGGGCGATTCCGTCTTCCCGGTAGTACCCAAACCTCGCGGCCACCAGAAAATCGGCAGGTCTTCCAGGTTCAATGTTACATCTTTCAGATCAAAACGATAACGCCGCGAAGACCCGGCTGAGTCTGCTAAACCGTTCACCTGCTTTGGCGGCTTGATCAAGGTAACGTCCAACTCTTTTACTCCGAGCCAGAAATGAGGCTGGTAAAACTCGTCGTTGCTGAATTTGACATGCTCCGCCCTGTAATGGTCCTGGGACAATTGCCGAATCCGTTGGGCACGAATGTAAAGCGGCATATTATTTTCCGGCAACCGCAACCGTAGTGTGCCGTCCAGTATAATGGCGGTATTATTGGTGAAATCGTAATAAAGCCGCTTCGCAGTAATCCTCGTGTCGCTTGCGTACTCAAGGCGGTCGATCTGAAGGATAACGTCACCTTCGAGATAAACCGCCTGGGGATATTCTCGCTGCGTCTGCCCATGAGGTAACCGCCCGGTGTTTTTTTTCGATGATGGTTTTTCCCCCGGCTCTGTCCCTGTCTCTGTCTCTGTTTTTTTACTAAACTGTCCGAGCAATTTTTTCTGTGAGTAAAAAAAGACGGCGTTCTCGGCGTGCAATTCCAGCAGAGCGTTTTCGTCCGGCAGTTTCTGATAAACGCGAATACCGCCGGTACAGGTCATAATGTCAGTACCGTCCGGCTGGGATGTGCTGCGAAACTCTCCGGTAATCTCGATATGGACTGCTTCCGCGGTTGAGTTCGATTCGGTTGATTTGGTCTCGGCCCAAATGTCGTGGGGCGGTATCAGCAGTATTGAAAAAACAGCGGCAAGAAAAAGCATCCGCCTGTGAATCTCCCGACAGGTGCTTCTATTGTCAAAACCGGATTTGTTTTTATTTTCGATCACTCAGCAGCCCATAAAACCATTTGTTGGAGCAGTATAACAAAAAGGGTATTATAGGTTTTAGCGTGTTGATTGCCAGTGGAAACTACCGGCAACTGATTAGTTGCATAAGCACGGCCAAAATGGCCGTGGCACACTGCATGGGCTGAAGCCCATCCTACGGTTTTTTTTCGTCAAGCGGCGGCATACGAAGAAACCCTTTGCGCCAGACCATATAGCCGGAAATCGCGACCACCAGCACAAATGCCGCCAGGGCATAACGAAACCTGATCTGTGCTACCGTCAGGCCGATTATCGCATATACAGTTGCCAGGATGTAGCTAAGCCCAACAGTCTTTTTCAACGACAGGCCCCGATCCATAAACTGATCGTAGATATGACCACGATCAGAAATGAACAGCGGCCGTTTGTTGATAAATCGTCGGATCAGAGCTACCGCGGTATCAAGGATAGGCAAGCCGAAAATAATTATCGCCCCCACCGACCAGCGGCCCATCCTTTCGGTGAACAAAATCATCACAGTTCCGGCAATAAAACCCAGCAGCATACTGCCGGCGTCGCCCATAAATATCCGTGCAGGGTGACGGTTCAGAGGCAAAAATCCAAGTGTACCACCAAACAGTGCCAGGCACACTACCAAACGGACCGGGTCGCCCACCGGGCTGTGATCCCACGTCGCCAGCGACAATGCCAGCAATAAAAATGCCCCCATAATAATCGCCGTAACGCCTGCGCATAATCCGTCCAGTCCGTCGAGCAGATTCAGGCTGTTGGTAGCTCCGAGGATGAAAAGTAAAACGAGAGGAGCACCGAAAATAATATTCACACTTTCCGGCAGATCAATATGGATGTAACCAAACAGATGGACCAGGTTGGGACAGACCCCGACGATCAGCAGTACCGCAGCCGCCACTGCCTGGCCCAGCAGCTTCTGCCACGGTTTAATATCGTAAATGTCGTCCAGTACCCCCACGATACAAGCGATGACAGCCCCCAATCCGATGCCCGCCAGTATCCGCCAATCCTGAAAGCGGGCGTCATAGCCGCCCGTCTGACCTGCCACGCCGGCAGCAACATGTGATTCCCGATTAATTAATATCCAGAACCCGACCGCCAATCCCGCCAGTACCCCCGCAAGAATTCCGAACCCACCAAGGTACGCCGTCGGCTCCGCGTGAGTCTTGACGTCGTTGTCAGGGACATCCACAACCCCCCAGCGCAGCGCCAACTTACGACAGATGGGCGTGGCGACCAGGGCCACCACAAACGCCACCGGCAATATCGGCCAGTAGTGCCTTACTACCTCGTGAAGTGAATATTTGTCACCGAAAATAACCGCTAACATATATATGATGCCGACTTCGTCGGCCCCTGAGAGTATTATGTGCCTATAGGAATTTACTTCCGGAGTTTAACACAAGACTTGTTAGTTTTCAACTATTTTTCAAACCAAACAGCTTCATCATAGCGCAGCATTGTAAGGCTGTCGCGCCAGCCGGTCCGGCGGATACGGGGCTTCTGTCCCAGCCAAAGTTTCAGTATCCACAACGGAAAATTCGCCCCGGCCTTTATCGAGAGCGGTACGCCACCGCCAAAACGCGGATTGATCTCGACAAATATTATCCGTTCCGCACCCGCCGGTCCGCGCTCGGTTGTTTTGGATGTTATTTTGGATTTTGTTTCGGATTTTGTCAAAAAACACTGGATGGTAATGACGCCCGGCCCGGCACCAAGTGATTCGACCAACCGTTTCGATTGCTCGATCATTCCCTCGTGTTTGACTGTTTTGCCCTTATTGACCTCGCCGCCACGTGTCTCGATGCGCAACCGCGGCACCACACACCGTACCGCTCCGTCAAAATCGACCAGCACGTCAACGGTGTGTTCCTGTCCGTCGATAAATTGCTGTACGAGGCAGTTAGGTATTCGTTTGGTGTAAAATTTCAGTTCCTTTAGATTCCGCACAATCATATTGCCGCGACTGGCGTGACCGTCCCAGGGCTTGAGAAAATAGGGGAAGTGATGCCGCTTTCGTTTAAGTGCCGTCGCGGCGATTGTGGTCTCAGGAGTCTCGAATCCGTGTTCTTTCAGAAAGGTGAAGGTATTACGCTTGTCCTGACACATTCGCACTACTCGCGGTGACGAAATCAGGGCAGTACAACCCATCTGTGCCAGTTCGCCGCGTCCGCGTGCCCAGACAGGCAGGTCCAAATCGACCGTCGGCACCAGCAGGTCCACCTTTTCTTTTCGTATAATCTCGGTTACTTCGCGGCCATAACCACGGTGGTGAACCGGCCTGACGATATATTTACGGTCGCAACACTGCAGGGCGGCTGAGTTCTCGGTAGTGTCGGTACCGATAATCACCGCCTCACGGCCAAGCCGACGACATGCCTGTCTGAACAACCGTAACAGACTTACACGTCGGCCGATACAGGGAAACAGAATAACGATTTTTTTTCCACTCAACGCCAATGCAATTACACCTTAACTTCTCAACCACAAATTGCAATCATACCACTTTTATCGTAACTTATTATCAGTAAATTCACAACAACCGACAATACCATTATCCTACCACGTAATAATCAGGCAGTCAAACAGAAAGGTCCCATAATACTGAATAAGAAAACCGCATGGGGTGAGACGGAAAGAATAGTGGTGAGTGGTGAGAAAGAGGGAACGGGTGAACGGTTACGAAAAATGTTATTACACCGGCATTACAGCCCTGAAGCCCGAGACAACATGAAGGGCAAGGTAAAAAACGACCATGAAATAAACGATCCGCGGTACCCATCGGCTCAGTTCGCTGAATGACCACTGGGCAAGTTCGCTGTTGGACCGGGCCAATCGCTGAGTAACATCGTCCAGGGCGCCGGTTTCTTCGCCAATACGCCAGACGTCCAGAAAATCCAGCGGTAGTTTTTGTGAAAAACCTTCCGAGAACAGATTCCCAGCCCGAGCGCTCTCGGCGGCACCTTTCAACTGGTCAGCTATATAGGTATTGCCTACTACCTTGGCTGCCATCTCGGCGCATTGTCCGGCAGAAACTCCGGCCTTGAGCAGCATGTGGAATGTTCGGCAGTACCGGCTCAGGGAAAGTCGGCATATTGCTCGTCCTAAAATCGGGATTCGCATTACCAACCGATCAAACAAGCGACGTAATGGACCAGTCCTGGGGGTCAGATTGATGATAGCCCAAATGATTGCCGCAGGCACATAGAACAGCGCCAGGGTTCCCGCCCCATACCGAAAATATGCCGGCAAACTCATATGGCCCATAATCAGGAAGCGAACAGGTATCAGAAAGGCCGCAATGTGAATAATCATCACCGGCAAAACCAACCCGGAACGAATTATTCGCTTTATACGATCACGAAAGTTATACCAGTCAGATAAGTCGTTGAGGATTTCGGGTAGATTGCCGGATGTCTCGCCGGCTTCCACTACCAGCACATCTAAAGGATCGAACACGTTGGGAAACCGAGCCATCGCCTCAGCAAGGCTGTTTCCGTCGGCAACAATATCCGAGATCGCGGCAAAGGCCTTGGCCCTTTTCCCCTTAACGCCCGATCCGACGGTCCGAAGCGATTTCAATATCGGAACGCCGGCGTCGAGCATAAGATGCAGATTATGGTACAATATCGCACGAGTATCAGCCATGTCGAAGATTATACAGGAACACCTCTCTGAAATACAGAAAGGTGCCACCCAACCTATGTGTTAGTAAGAATGGCGGGCATGGCCCGCCCTACAGTGGTATCAGGCTACGATATAAGTCTGGGTACTGAGAGCGAGGTTATTAGTTTCATTGGATTCGTCTATCTCGCCAAGGGTATCAATCCTGGCCACAAGCTGGTAGGCGCCGGCGGGGACAGTCAGCAGGTCCGGCCAGATCAACAGGCTTATGAAGCTCTGCGGGTAAGTCGTTCCAACAAAAAGTCTCTGGTCGGACAATGTTTTCAGCAGGTAATCATCACTGCCGGTGTCGAGGTCTCCATCGGTACTGGCCCACAATTCGATGTCCATTGTGCCGGTGGCCCGCACGTTGCCGCCATTGCTCACAGCCAGCATTATGAGTCCGTAGTTACCTTCCGAGACCTGATCCTGGAAAGTAACAAGTTGGAATTCAGCAGTCAGGTCAACAAAGGCTTTTTGTACTTCTATAGCAGCACCGGGGCTGATGTTATTGGTGATATCGTTTAAAGAGGCTTCCGGTGTGATTTCGGCCAACAGGTGATAATCACCCGTGGCTTCGACCTCCGGCAAGGTCAGGAAGCTGAAGAATGGCCGGGTCATTCCGGGCCATAGATAGACAAACTGGTTGGTCATCTCCATGATGGAGGTATCGCCTTCGTCGAGAGTCTCATCCGCGGACAGATAAATCTGTAGATTAACCTTGCCGTTCGCTGTAATGTTGCCATCATTTGTTACGTTCACAAAAACCAGGCCGCGATCACCTTCAAGGCCGTCGGTCCAGTTCCTCGTATCAATTTGAACCGTCAAATCCACAAAGGGCGGAGCAACCTGTATAGTGGTATCACTAACGACAACATTATTGGTTAAATCATCATCGTAGAGGGTTTCTTCCGGTTCGATTTTTGCCAGCAAATGATAATCGCCAGAGAATTCAACCTCCGGCAGGGTCAGAAAACTGAAGAAAGGCCGTGTCATTCCAGGCGCTAAATAAATAGATTGATCGGTCAACTGCTCGACAAAAATATCGTCCTCGTCATAATTCTCGTCTTCGGAGAGGTAAAGGCCTATGTCCACCTTGCCCTGTGCCGTGGCGTTACCCTCGTTGGTAACATTGATAAACGCCAGGCCCCGATCTCCGCCAACAGCAGTGGTCCAGTTACGCAGATCGACTGTGCCTGTCAAATCCACATACGCTTTTTCGACGGCAAAAGCACTACTGACGGCTACGTTGTTACTGGTATTTTGCTCATTGGCAGCCGGGGCGATGTCGGCCAGCAGGTAATAATTGCCGGTGTCCAGTCCGGTCGGCAAGGTAACGAAATTAACCAGCCTGATGCTATGGTTGGGAAGCAAATAGGGCTGATGTTTATTAAAGAGAGCATCAACCAGCGTGTCGCCGGCGTCGAGTACCGCGTCCGTAGAGAGATAGAAGTCAACATCAATTGACTCATTGACGGTAATGTTGCCCTCATTGGTAATCTTTAGATAAATCAACTCGCGGTCGCCTCCCATTGAGGCAGTCAGGCTACCAAGGTCAATCTGTCCGCTGAGGTCTGTCTGAGGCTCGGCCACACCAAATGTCTGATCACTGGCAACCACATTATCGTCATTGATTTCGGCAATATTGTCCTGCGAATCAATGTCCGCCAGCAGATAGTAATCCCCGCAGGAGATGTCGTCCGGAAGCTGTACACGAAGATTGTAAGCCTGGGAGCTGCCCGCCGGCAGATAGACATACCGGCTGACCGTAGTAATCGGCGTATCGGTTTCATCCAGCGATTGGTCCTCGGAGGCATAGAGGTCAATATCGATCATTCCCAGGGCAGGGGCATTGCCGGTATTGGCTACAGTAACCGGCACGGTAAAAGCTCCCTCCGGCAGGGTCATATCCGGCAGGGAATCGGAGTCAATATCGCCTTCCAGGTCCGCTTTGTACTCGTAGTCCTGCAGGGGATAGGCGATCACCGCCCAGAACTCCCCACCCCAAAGAGATCCGTTTCCCGTCTCGTAACCAGCACAGCCACCAACGACTAACATAGTATCGTCAGGCCCACGATAGATATATTCGTGTTCTACTTCGTAGTCGTAGCCGTCCACATAATTTTCGTGGTTCTCAAGATGGGTGCCGACCTGGAGATAGTCCCATTGTTCGTCCGGATCGACATTGCCGACCTCCTGAGCCATATATTGCCCTACACCATCCTCAACAACTTCTATAAACATACTATCTTCGCATTCCCAACTAACACCGGGTTCGTATCCATCATCATAGGAATCGTTCACATTGATTCCATACTCCATCACAGAATACTGCCCTTGCCAGGGTCGCTGGGTGGGTGTATAGACCCCCTGTGTCATAATGCCAAACCATCCGCTCGTCCAATAGATATCCACCATTGCCTCGCTGTCGTAGCCCCCTTCGGCTCCGGCCAGCAGGAGTACATTGTCGGATACTTCGACCGCGATCATCTTCATCTGATAGTAGTCCCCATCATCATAACCTTCTTCCGAATAACTCAGCAGGTTATAGTCGAGGCCGTCGCTTATATCCACAAATTCAAACGGTTCCGGCTCACCATAGACATTGACGGTATATCCGCCATCAAGGCTTTCGCTCATAGTCAGAACTCGATACATGGGGGCATAGTAAATATCCGGATCGTTCGGATAATTATCATCCGCCTCCATCTCGTATCCGCTCAATGTCCATAAGCCGGATAAATCGCTGTTGAGTAAAACACGCGATTCCAATGCCTCCAGCTTCAGTGAAGGTTGACGCGATGATTTGGCCTGTGAAAAGATTTTTTTCGTTATGTGTCTGATAATCCCCATAGTCAGAACCTCCTGTTTTTAGGTAGAAAAACCATAATAATATGACAGCACAATACTACAAAAACCTGAAAACCATTGTAGTCTTGCTGGTTTTTCCGTCAAGGGGAAAAAAGGGGGGGGAAAGCGATGAGAGTTATGACGTAGAGGAGATGTTGGAGACAGCAATAAAGAGATGGGTTGTCTTGCAGGGCGGACCATGCCCGCTATTTAATCTAAATGGTTTATTCCTGTGGGTTGAACTGGGCGGCTAATTGCAGGAGCATATTGTGCCAGTTTTCGCTCAGGTCTGAGAACTCGTAGTCGAGGACATCGCCCAGCAGTACCAGATCGCCGGCCTCGATAGCGGACTTGACCTGTCCAAGCTGTTCGGCAAGAAGGCCAATCTGTTCGGAAACAGACCGCTCTTGAGGTGAGGAAGGGTTGGAGTTATCGAAAACCACCAGTGATTCGATCTCGACATCCATCAATCGGGCAGCACTGGAGAGGTTTTGTTGTACGGCGTCCCAGGTCTGCAAATAGCCGGGCAGCATCTGGACAGCCTCGCCGCTACGGCCCCGGCCGAGTAGTTCGACGATCTGGTCTCGCTGAGAGGAACTCTCAAGAAGCCTGTCGGCTATTAATTGCAATGCCTCGGCGGCAAATGAACTGCGTGATTTTATCTCCACATCCGCTTCGCCAAACTCATCGACTGAACGCCCCTTCCAGATGGAAAGCCTTTCGGCGGTCAGCGGTTCGCCGTCAACCAGGACAGAGGTTATAACCTCGCTGTCGGCGACATGGTTATCTTCAATTGCCTGGAGTGTGGCTGAGAGCGTGGCATTCTCCGGCAGGGCGGCGTTGATTTCTTCACCATTTATAAGCACTTTCATACGATTCACCTTTTGCTGTA
>DAOVXR010000322.1 GCA_030636065.1 Sedimentisphaerales bacterium
GGACTGTGGGATACCATTTTGCCACGCCGTCGGCTGTCCACTTGAAAACTCCATACCCGACATAAACGAACTGGTATATAAAGGCCGTTGGCAGCAGGCCTGCGAGATGCTTCATCTGACGAATAATTTTCCTGAAATTACAGGCAGGGTTTGTCCCGCTCCGTGTGAGGCGGCATGTACTCTTTCCGTCAACGATGAACCGGTCCTTATTAAACATGTTGAATTTCAGATAGTCGAACGCGGATTCGAACAAGGATGGATCAAACCGACACTCTCTTTGCACAAGACCGGTAAACGTATTGCCATAGTAGGTTCCGGCCCGGCAGGTCTTGCCGCGGCACAACAATTGGCACGTGCGGGACATACAGTAGTTGTTTTTGACAAAGATGAGCAGGCGGGTGGTCTGCTGCGATACGGAATTCCGGATTTCAAGCTCGAAAAATGTATTATTGAACGCCGACTCGAACAACTAATCGCTGAAGGCGTCGAGTTCCAGACAGGCGTGAACGTGGGCGAAGATATTTCAGCGCACTATCTGCAGAAAATGTTCGATTGTGTTTGTCTGACGATGGGGACCGGCAGGCCACGCGACCTCAATATAACCGGCAGAGGTTATGAAAATATTCTGTTTGCAATGGATTACCTGACAGAACAAAATAAACTTAACGCCGACGAACCGACAGATAAACCGGACACTATTACCGCCAAGGATAAGGTTGTAGTGGTAGTAGGCGGCGGCGATACGGGCAGCGATTGCGTCGGAACCGCACTGCGGCAGGGAGCAAAAAAAGTATATCAGTTGGAAATCCTGCCTGAGCCACCCGATAATCGGCCTCCGGATACGCCCTGGCCGATGTGGCCGCGTATTATGAGGACGTCTTCGTCCCAGGAGGAAGGTTGCGACCGGCGATGGTCCGTATGTACCAAAACGTTTTCAGGCGGTGCGGGAATTTATGTTGAAGAACTGCATGGTTGCCAGGTGGAATGGTCGAAAAAAACGAACGTCTGGAAGATGAAAGAAATTCCGGATACCGACTTTATCATCAGGACTGATCTGGTACTTCTGGCCCTTGGCTTTGTGTATGTGGAACATGACGGACTGATAAAAGATATGGGACTTCGACTCGATGACAATGGCAATATTGCGGTAGATAATTATCAGACAAGCCAACCCTCGGTATTTGCCGCCGGCGACGCGGTAAGCGGCGCTTCGCTGGTTGTCCGTGCCATTAATAGTGGGCGAGAGGCCGCGGCAGCTATTGACCAATGGCTCAAAAAAGTGTGAACGGTTATAAGAAATCAACAGGAATAAGTTACGTAGGATGGGCTTTAGCCCATGCCGCATAGATAAAAATTGGGTGGCATGCTTTATCGCAGCTTATGCGAAGCATAAGCAAGCTTAAGCATGGTTGGTTTCTATTTTTACACGTTTTCTTTGAATTGCTGCACTTGGCTAAAATGTTACGAAATCAACAGGAATAACGTAATGCCGAAGCGTAAGGATGTACACAAGATATTGATTATAGGCTCCGGGCCTATCGTTATAGGTCAGGGCTGTGAATTCGATTATTCTGGCGCTCAGGCCTGCAAGGTTCTCAAACAGGAGAACTGCGAAGTTGTCCTCATAAACAGCAACCCAGCCACTATTATGACGGACCCGGAAATAGCCGACCGGACGTATATCGAGCCGATTACACCCGAAATAGTCGAGAAAATAATCCGGGCCGAAAGACCGGACAGTCTTCTGCCGACACTGGGAGGCCAGACGGGGCTTAATACCGCTGTCGCGTTGGCAGAATCGGGCGTGCTGAAAAAGTACAACGTACGTTTGCTGGGAGCGAATCTGAGGTCTATCAAACGAGCCGAAGAAAGAGATAAGTTCAAGAAAATCATCGAAGACATCGGACTTGAAGTTCCCAAAAGCGGATATGTTCATTCCTGGAAAGAGGCGCAAAAGGTTATTAAGGATATAGGGTTCCCCGCTATTATTCGTCCTTCATATACGTTAGGTGGTATGGGCGGAAATGTGGCCTATAATATGGAGGAATATCAGGAATATATCCACTGGGCATTGAATTTGAGTCCTAAAAATCAGGTTCTGGTCGAAGAGTCTGTTATCGGGTGGAAGGAATATGAGCTTGAGGTAATGCGGGACCGCAATGACAATGTTGTTATTGTCTGCTCGATTGAGAATCTTGACCCGATGGGTATTCATACAGGCGACAGCATTACGGTGGCACCCGCTCAGACGCTTACCGATAAAGAATATCAAATAATGCGTGATGCGTCGCTGAAAATCATAAGAGCTATAGGTGTGGAAACCGGCGGCTCGAACATACAGTTTGCGGTAAATCCGGCCGATGGAAAATTATACGTCATCGAGATGAACCCGCGGGTCTCACGTAGTTCGGCGCTTGCTTCCAAGGCCACCGGTTTTCCCATAGCTAAAATCGCGTCTCTGCTTGCTATTGGTTACACGCTCGATGAGATTCCAAACGACATAACAAAAAAAACGACGGCCTGTTTTGAGCCTTCCATCGACTATTGTGTTGTCAAATGGCCTCGCTTTACCTTTGAAAAGTTCCCGAAAACCA
>DAOVXR010000143.1 GCA_030636065.1 Sedimentisphaerales bacterium
AACGGCGGCTCGGCCATGGTGGGTTCGGAAGCGATGATTTCCATAAAGGGATCGGGTACCCGGACAGGTTCCGGCAAGTTCAGCGGTGCGGGTAAGACGCCTAACCGGGCAATAGCTCGCACATATTTTTCAATGACAAATTTCTCGTCGAATTCAAGAATGATTTTCTTTCGGCCGTTGCGTCCCATGATGTTTCTTCGGACTTCGCTGATCCGGAGCATTTTTTCCATCTGCCGGGCCAGGTCGGGAGCGTCTTTCTTTCGGCACAGAAACCCATTAACACCGTCTTCCACCACATCTTTACAGCCGACCTGATCGGTAGTGATAATGGGTTTGGCCATGCTGGCCGCCTCAATCAGGGCGCGGGGGACTCCCTCTCTATAATAGGATGGAAGAACAATACAGTCCGCCTGCCGAATATATTGCCTGACATTGTTCGTGGCCCCGAGGTATTTAATGTAACCGTTATTAACCCATTTCTGTACGGTAAGAGAAGGAATAGCGAATGGATTCTTATTGTCAAGGAACCCCAGCAGTTGAAAATCAACGCCGGGATATTTATCGCTTATCATCTTGGCGGCGGTAACATATTCGTCGATACCCTTTTCCCAGATCATGCGGGACATAAGCAGAAATACGAACCGATTCCGCGAACGGGTTTTGGGCATAGGGGCGAAATGGGTGGTGTCGATTCCTGAGCCGGGCAGTCTGTCGGTTTTCTCGCGTGAGACGAGTTTTTTCCGGATAAAATATTCCAGGTCATCCTGATTCTGAAAGAAAACCCGGTGGGCAAACCGCAACGAAGTTTTATACAGAAGGCGGGCTATTTTGGAGTAAAACGTTTCTCGACTAAACATAACGCCAAGGCCGGCAATATTATTGATGACGGGAATACCCAACATACGAGCCGCGAACGTACCGTACACATTGGGCTTGATAGTATAATTGAGAACCACGTCGGGCTTGATCCGACGATAAATTTTATACAAATTAACGATCAATCGACAATCTTCAAGGGGATTTGTGCCGTGGTTGTTTATATCAACAGGGATAAAAGAATAGCCGATTTTATCCGAATATTCGTCAGGCGGGGCAATGACTGTTATGTGAGCGCCTGATTTCTCAAGACTCTCCAGCAGGCCCATCCGGTAATTATAGATGTTCCAGGAAGTATTCGATAATATCGCGATTTTTTTGTGTGTGGACATATTTTTTTATGAGAAATTTTATAAATAGCCCAGAGCTACGAGCCTTTGTTGTACTTTTCGGGCATCGTCTCTGGTCAAGTTCATAGTTTTCGAGGTTTGTATAAGATCGGCACTATTGTCCGTTTTTGTTTCGTTAAATTTCCTGAAAAACAATTTTTCAAGAATATTCCCATCCATATCCGGCGGTAGCGGGTGGCCCATCATGTAAAGCAGGGTGGGGGCGATGTCTGTAATATCCGCCGCTTCGATTTTTTCACGGGCAATGTCAGGCCCCACCCCCATAATAATACCGTTCATTCGATGGCCTCCGGAACGACTGGGGACCGGCGGCTGTTGAGCGAGTACTTTACGAGAGAATCTGGGGTCAACGGCGCAACGAAAATCATTCACCTTGAAAAACAGAGCGGGCGCCAGATGAAGTTTTTCGCCATGATGGAGTTCCTCACGCTTGAATACCTCGACATCGAAAGGTAAGTTAAATTCCTTGTGCAAATTCAAAAGGCGAGCCTTCAGTTCCTCCCTTGTATTCTCGAATTCAACGGCATTTTCCGAATTGATATATATCATGCCGCATGTCATATTTTGACGCAGGACAAAGGCGCGACTATTCTCGATGTCTATAATTTCACTCGGCTGCGGTTTTAGCCGTTGGCCGATTTTTCGCGCGATACCGTTCAATCCCGGAATTTTAGAAATTACCCGTCCTCCGGCCTTTTCGAGCGTAGAATAAAAGGCACTATTGAACCTTTTGGCGAAAGACCTGTCTTTCCGCCGGGTCAGATACCCATTTTTTTCCAGCCAGGTATTCACATAAAAAGTTTGATCGACGGGGCCGAATCCGTGGTCTGAAACAAGTAAAAGATTAACATTGTCAGCAAGGGAATTTCGTACTCGACCGATAATTTCGTCAACTTTTTCCCAAATCCGCTCAAAATGATCGCGTGCGGCCGCGGCCTTTTCGGCATCGTAAAGACAATGGCTTTCATCTAAGTATTTCCAGTAATAATGCTGTGCCCAATCGGTGGCGGAAAACACCGCGAACAAAAGGTCCCACTCTTTTTTGTTTATCAGATACAACAGGGCCTTTTCCCTTTTTTCGAGGATCATCATAATATCTTTGAAAAGACGTTCTTCCTGATCCCAATATTTCGGGTCGGCATAATTTATTCGAATTTGATAACCGTCTGCAACGTGGTCCAATTCGGATTTGAGGTTTTTGGGGAAGGTTATGCTGTCGTCTTCGGGGGAAATTATGCCGCTGACCATAAACCCGTTGATATCATAGGGCGGATAGAGCATAGGGTAATTAAGGACGCCAACCCGCAAACCACTATCGCTGAGGTAATCCCAAAAACTCCGACCGGCGAATTTTTCAGAACCCAGTGGCTTGAACTCAAAATTATCCCGGTCCCGATAAAGAAAATAAAAGACGCCGGTCTTTCCGGGATTTTTACCGGTGGCCATCGACAGCCACGCAGGGGCGGTAATAGGCGGGAAGGTACTCCGAAGGCTTCCATAAGCACCGTTATTTTTTATCGACGCGAGGTGCGGCAGCTTACCCTTTTTAAAAAGAGGGTCGAGTACATCGAAGGTGGCACCGTCGAGTCCCAGTACGACAACTTTATTCATATATTATCCCCGGTGTATGTTTGATAAATTTTTTCGTATTGCCGTGCTGATGATTTCAGCGAATATCGGGCGTGGGCAAACCGACAGGCACTCTCGGTCAGAGTTTTCACCACGCGGCGGTTATGGCGGCAGTAGAGCATTTTTCGGCAAAGGTCATCGGAATCTCCGGCGGCAAAAAACAGGCCGTTGCCTCGGCCAAGAATTTCCCGCAGAGGTTCGATACGCGAGGCCACAACCGGCACATTGGCCAGCATTGCCTCGACCATAGCGTTGCCAAAGCCCTCCCATCTCGAACTCATTACGAACAGATCGAACGATGGCAGCCGTTCATATACTTCCTGACGGGACAGTGCGCCGCAAAATGTTACGCTATGGCCTATACCAATGTCATCGACAAGCTGTTCGAGAGATTCTCTCATAGAGCCGTCGCCCACCAGCATTAGTGCCGAAGAAGGTACCGTCTTATGAAAAGCGGCAAAGGCCCTGATGAGGGTTTGATAATCCTTGGCGGGTACCAGTCTGCCGACAGAACCTATCAGAAACTTGTCCGGGTCCTTACCGGGGCGGGAATTATTTGTTTTTGTCTCGGTGATCATCCTGATATTTACGCCGTTATAAATCACTTTGGTTCGGACGCTCGGAAAAAGACGTTTGCGCCATGTGCTAACGGACATTTCAGTATTGCCGGAGTTGCACACAATTAAATCCGACAACATATATGTCAACAAAAACATAAATTTCTGGCGTGGATTGTAATAATTATAATTACTATGCACGGTGGTAATGATTTTGGCGTTGGTCAACATCGCGCCCAACAGACCGGCGACCAAGCCGGAAAAACTATGGTGAACGTGGATAATGTCAGGTTGCAGGCGACGCAGTCGCGAACCAAGTTTCCAGAGTCTGGAAGAAAATATCGTTTTAATATTCAGGGCATGCAGCGTCGTCCGGTTGTTTCCGGCGGTGGGTGGTATAAAACCGTTGAGTTCGTCGGCGTTTTGATAAAAAGAGACGATATGTTTGGCGAATTTCTCCGAATCGACGGCGACGAAATTTTCAAACGGCGTCGTCGTTTCCGTGCAATGATTAAATATTCCACAGACGCTTATAGGGCGGTTTTTCGCGCAGGTTGTAGCAGAGAGTTTTTTCAATCTATCGGTTCCGTAGTTCCGTAAGATGGGCTTTGGCCCGTGCGGTTATTCCGGGTGGCATGTTTTTGTGAAACATAAGCATGTTGGATTGTACAGGAGCACCTCTCTGAAATACAGAAAGGTGGCACCCAACTGTTGAGCCATCCACCTCGAAGACTCGGTGGCTGCCACACACCAAAGCTAATAATTGCAGGCGAGACGCCTGCGGTACATGTTGTTATGCATCGGCAGGCTCTTTTGACTTTCCGCAACGTGGAACAGAGCCAACAAAACCCATAAAAACGGATGATGTATAGTCGAGACCACATTAAAATGCAGTACCGACGCCAGGAAACCCGCCAAAAACCAATATCGGTATGGCTGTTGTGATTTCCATATCCGCCGAAAAGAAAACACCAGAAACAAAACGAATAATATCATCGCCGGGATTCCAGATTCCAATGCCAAAAACAAAAACCAGCTTGTACTGCTTCCTTCCTGTCGGCTGCCGAGGCAGCCGATGCCGTTACCGAAAATGGGTTTTTCCGCGATTCCGGCTAAAGCCGTTTCCCACCTTGAGAGACGGTCGGACACGGAAGAGCTGTCACGCAGGGAAACCTTGGCATGGACAGGCTCGGAAGCCTCTTGGAAGGATAAAGAATATTTGGAATTCCAAAAAACCAAAACCACAAACAGCACAACAAGGCCCAGTAATATTATTATGCCTGGGGCGGCTTTTTTCGAGGATACGGCTGCTCCGGCAACTCGGACCGGTTTTTCGTAAGGTCCCAAACGTATGTTTCGAGCAGGAGAAAAATGGTCCGTTAAACAGCGTGGGCTAAAGCCCATCCTACGGAATTCGGACGACTCATCAATAAGTCGGATAAAGCCAACAACTATAACGCCAATGAACATAAATGCGAACCCGGCTGCTGAAAAAGTGAACACCCAGGCTGTTATAACCAGCAAGGTCAAACCGGACTTTAAGATTGCCGACAAAAATCTATATCGCCACAATTGCCAGAGTGCAAGAGGCCCCAGCGTATTAAAATAGTGTGCCAAGATACCCGGTTCGGTGGCAAGTGCGTAGGCCCTCGGCCAACCCGGGCTGTATATGGAGTTATGGGGGAAAAAACGCGGGATATATTCCTGAATGTCGAGGTTCAGGTATTTATGCAAAAAAACTTCAGTTACGGCGAATGCAGCAGTCGTCAGGACGGCTGCGGTATTTACATCGAAAAGCCTGTTGATCGTG
>DAOVXR010000238.1 GCA_030636065.1 Sedimentisphaerales bacterium
CTGAGATACAGAAAATCGTAGGCCTGCAGAAGTTGGTAACTGAACTCGGTAAAGCTCATTCCTGCTTCGCTTTGCAGTCGTTTGCGGACCGACTCTTTGCCCATCATTTCACCCACGCGGAAGTGTTTGCCCACATCGCGGAGAAATTCGACAAAGCTGAACTCACCTATCCAGTCGGCGTTATTGACCATAATCGCCCGGTTGGCAACGCCCTCGAAATCAAGAAAATGGCGTAACTGCTGTTCGATGCCTTCCATGTTTTGTTGGATGGTTTTTTCATTGAGCAGGTTGCGTTCCTCGTTTTTACCGCTCGGATCGCCTATCATCGCGGTAGCACCGCCGACCAGGACGATAGGCGTATGGCCGTGCTTCTGGAATTGTGCTAAGACCATTATTTGCAAAAGGTTACCAATATGCAAGCTCTCTGCCGTGGGGTCAAATCCCGCATACAGGGCTATGGGTTTTTCCAACTTTTCCGCCAGTTGTTGGTCCGAACAATGGCTGACAAAGCCCCGTTGGTTGAGAGTATCGAATACGTTCGCCACAAATCTATTCCTTGCAATCTATCGCATTTCCAGAGGATAAACAGGACAACTATGATATGCGAAAAACGTCCTGTATGCAATACCCGTTTGCCGGAATGTCGGCAGAGTCGGACGGCGGCGATATTGACTAATATGGAAATTACAGGTACCATACGCTCGTTTAGAACCTGTCGCGAGAGCTTTTTAAAATAGCCCACGCGTTTTATTGGCTGGGTGGCATGCTTTAGCGTAGCTTATGCAAAGCATAAGCAAGATTAAGCATGGTTGCTTACGTAGTAAGAGATTTTTTATGAAAATTATTTTTCTGGGCAGTGGTGATTTTGGCAGTGAGACTCTTAAGTGGCTCGTGCGGTCGGAGCATGAGATTCTTGAAGTGGCAACTCAGCCGGCCCGACCTGCCGGACGAGGTCGAAAGGCCCAACCGACCGCCATTGCCGCGTTGTCGGCTGGCTTCGGTTTATCCTGCCGGGAAACAATTGATGTGAACGATACGTCGTCTGTCGAACATATTCGGCTGTTACAGCCTGAATTGCTGTTGGTAATCGCTTTTGGCCAATGGATCGGCTCGGAGCTATTGAACCTGCCTGACTGCCGGGTCATTAATCTGCATGCTTCACTGTTGCCTATGTATCGGGGAGCGGCCCCGATCAACTGGGCGATCATCAACGGCGATCAGCAGACCGGCCTTACCGTTATTGAGCTGAACGATGTTTGGGACGGCGGGAATATTCTCGGTCAGTGCGCAACTGATATTCAGCCGGGAGAGACCGCCGGTGAACTGCATGATCGACTGGCACTGATGGGGCCGGAACTGGTCGAAAATGTGCTTGAAGGAATAGTTCGGGGAAGCGTTACTTCTATGGTCCAGGACGAACAGACTGCCTGCCGGGCGCCCAAATTATGTAAATCAGACGGGGCGATTCATTGGGACTTCCCTGCCGAGCGGATTTGCAATCTCATACATGGTATATGGCCCTGGCCGGGCGCGTTTTGTTTTTTGGCGCAGCCGGGCAAGAAAAAGCCGGAGCGTATCAGCCTGGCCCACGCCGAGGTTATTTCCGATAGTTGTCCGGAACCATCGGCGGGGACAACTGTTTTGCCGGGCACTGTAGCCGACGATTTGACTATCTGTTGTGGTTCGGGCCGCCTGAAACTATTACAGGTTCGCCCGGAAAACGGAAAGCTGATGGACTTTGCCGCCTTTGTCAACGGCAGACACTTGAAACCCGGCGATCTGTTCCTGAATGGCTAAGTAGTTCCTGTTGTTGAATAAAATATAGTGTGCCACGGCCATCTTGGCCGTGTTGTAACCGCCTACAAGTCCCGTAGGGATAATTGATAATAGCCCAGCGATTTATCGCTGGGACACATGCTATCCTGTTTGTTTTAGTCCCGTAGGGACGATTGAAAAGGATGGGTCCGGTAATCGATAATTAATGTCCAGAAAAAATCATACCATATTAAACAACAATTCCGCCCGGAACATTGCGGTAAATTGCCTGTTGGCCTTTGAGCGGGACCGCACGCGCATTCAGGACGCCCTTGATTCGATATTCCGCCGATATGAGACAGACTCACGCGAACGGCGATTGGCCCAGGAATTGGCCCTTGGCGCTTGTCGCCGCCTGATTACTCTGGACCATTTGATTGGTTGTCATAGTAAGCGTCCGCTCAGGCGGATTGAGCCGGCAGTATTGCAAATCTTACGGGTGGGATTATATCAGTTTATTTATTTGGAGCGTACGCCGGTCTTTGCGGCGGTTCATCAGGCGGTTCAGCAGGTTCGTGCCGCCGGAATACGCGGAGCCGACAGTTTTGTCAATGCGGTACTGCGGTCTGTCCAGCGTGACATTGACGGCCCGGTTACCGCCGATAGCCCAATTCAGCCGCGGGCCACGTTATGGCTGGACGAAAAAAACGGTTGTCAATTCAAGACTGATTTTCTGCCTGACGCGATTAAGAACCCCGTCAAACATATTAGCCTGTCTTTGTCGTATCCGCCCTGGCTGGTAACTCGTTGGCTGAAGCAGTTCGACGAAGAAACCCTGCGGAGTATTTTTATGGCCGGTAACAGTCGCCCGGCATTGACTTTGAGGGCCAATCGCCTGAGTGGTACGGCCTCTGAATTATTGGAACGACTGAACGAGCAGGGCGTCGCTGCCCGACAGAGCGGCTCAGCCGTCCAGTTACAGCAATCGGCTTCGCCTCGGCAACTGCCCGGTTATGAGGATGGGCTTTTTTCCGTACAGGATTATACTGCGATGTCGGTTGCGCCGCTGTTGGGGCCGCAGCCGGGCGAGCGGGTTCTTGACCTTTGCGCTGCCCCCGGCGGCAAAACAACCCACATGGCGGAGCTGATGGACAATCGGGGTTCTGTTGTGGCCTGCGACATTAACGGCGAGAAACTGGCGATTATCGAAGAGAATTGTCGCCGTTTGGGCATAACGATAGTGGAAACCTGCCTCGCGGACGATTTGGATAATCTTATTGAGCGTGATGGCTGCTTCGACTGCGTTCTTGTGGATACGCCCTGCAGCAATACCGGCGTACTGGCTCGAAGGGTGGAGGTAAGACACTGGCTCAAACCTGCCGGCTTGCGGGAGTTGGCCCGGAAGCAGATGGAATTATTGAAAAAGGCCGTCCGTGCCGCGCGGGACAGCGCGAAAATTCTTTACAGTACCTGTAGTATTGATATGTTGGAAAATGAATCTCTTATCCATGATTTTTTGCAGGATAATCCTTCTTTTCATCTTCTCGAGGAAAAACTTACCTTACCGCGTTCATTCGGGCCGACCTGTAACACGGATCAGAAAAACGCCGCCGACATTGATTATCACGACGGCGGCTACGTCGCCCTACTGGAACATCGTTACCCATAAAATTGTGGGTGGCAAGCTAATTCGTCATTCTTCTTGTAGGGTGGGGCTTTGACCCACGCGTCCGGGTGGCAGCCACCAAGTCTTCGAGGTGGATGGTTCTGAACCAATTCTCTTAAGCCTTGTCCCTTACAGGTTAATAGTATATAATCCTGATACTATGACTCAGGGCAGTTTTTCATTTTCAGATTCTGACCATAAAGCCGACAGGTTGTCATACCAGGCGGATTTTTTCGACAAGAAAAAACCGGCTCGCAATGACTCC
>DAOVXR010000326.1 GCA_030636065.1 Sedimentisphaerales bacterium
AGCGGAGAGTAGACGCCAGCGTCAAAATACTTTGCCCCCTCGATTTTGGGGCGTTGGCAGTGCTGCCGCACGGGCAGATAGTTGGTTTTTGCGGCGTTTTTTGGACTTTTGACGGTCGCATCAGAGTCGAGGAAAATAAGAATACAGAAAGCAGCGTGTTAGTGGTGCTACTGAGAAGACATGTCTGATATACTTGAACAGTTTAAGGCAATCGGTGAGAAGGCGTTGGCAGACCTGAAGCAGGTGAGCGATCCGGCGGGGCTGGAGAAGTTCCGAGTCCGGTATCTCTCGCGCAAGGGTGAAGTAACAGCGTTATTAGGTCAGTTGGGGACGCTCCCCAAAGAGATCAAGCCGCAGGCGGGCAAGCTGGCCAACCAGGTCAAAAACAAGGTCAAAAAAGCATTCGACGAACTGCAAACAGGCCTGAAAAAGCAAGATTCCGGAAAGGCGGACAGTACCCTGTTCGATGTAACACTGCCGGGTGAGCCGACGCGACTGGGCAGCAGCCATCTGATCACGCAGACGACAAATGAACTATTGGAAATCTTCGGACGGATGGGGTTTGACATCAGCTATGGGCCTGAGGTCGAAGATGATTTTCATAATTTCGTAGCACTGAATATCGATGAGTCGCACCCTGCCCGCGATCCGCTGGACAATTTCTATATCGACGATCAGACCCTGTTGCGGTCGCAGACCTCGACGATCCAGATACGGGTAATGGAAAAACAAAAACCACCTATCCGGATTGTCGCGCCTGGTCGAGTCTTTCGGCCGGACAGTGTCGATGCCACCCACATGTATATGTTCCACCAGATCGAGGCCCTGGTAGTCGATGAAGACGTAAGCATGATCGACCTGAAAACGACTATCGACCAGTTTATACACGCTTTTTATGGACCCGATACGAAGTGGCGGTTCCGTCCGAGCTTTTTCCCGTTCACCGAACCGTCAGGCGAAGTCGATCTGCTGCTGCACGACAAGAAGGGTAACGAAAACTGGGTCGAGATGGGCGGCTGCGGAATGGTCGATCCGAACGTGTTCGAGATTGTCGGGATTGATCCGGAAAAATATACCGGCTGGGCCTTCGGGTTCGGCATCGAACGGCTCGCCATGCGAAAATACGGCATTACCGACATCCGGCTGTTCACCGAAAACGATCTTCGGTTCCTGAAGCAGTTTTGATTTTATCGGGAATGAGCATTTTCTCGCTTGGCCAGAATGAGCAGTTGTTTGGCCTGCTGAATAGCGGCGGTACGAGCTTCGACCTGTTCGAGAGTATCCGACGGCAATATCTGGGCCTCTACAAGTCGCTCTTGCATATCGGCAACTGTAACATCATCGGCTGTCAGAGCTTTATGAGTCAAAATAGATACTTCATTATCGCAGATGTGTCCGAAGCCGCCTTCGATATAATATGTGCGAAGGTTATCTTCGCTATCTCGCAGCCGTAAAAGCCCGACGCCCAGATTACACAGCATCGGCGCATGGCCGGGCAACACGCCCATCAACCCATCATGGACAGGCAGAACCACCTCAAAGGCCCGTACGTCCGCGACTCCGGCAACCGGGGTCAGAATTTGGCAGTGAATTTTAGATGTTTTACCGGACACTATAGAATCCTTGTCTTTTTGTAACCGTTCACGGGTTCTTTTGTAGGGCGGGCCATGCCCGCCATTTGAGATTGCTTGCGATGGGTGCCACCTTTCCGCCGAAGGCGGAGAGGTGCTCTTTAACCGATTTTCTTTAAAGTGCCAGGCACACTCCGTGTGGCAATCTTCAGTTTATCATTGTCTATTTTATATTTTATATTCTTCTGCCTTCTGTCTCGCTTTAAGCAACTCCTTTGGCTATTTTTCCCGCTTTTTCGGCGGCGTCCTCAACGGACCCGACATACAAAAAAGCCTGCTCAGGCAGATGGTCCCATTTGCCGTCGCATATCTCCTCGAAACTGCGGATAGTATCTTCGAGACTGGTATAGGTTCCGGGTATTCCGGTGAAAGCCTCGGCAACAAGAAACGGCTGTGAGAAAAACCGCTCGATCTTGCGGGCACGAGAGACAATGTTTTTGTCTTCCTCACTAAGTTCATCTACGCCAAGAATAGCGATGATGTCCTGCAGGTCACGGTATCGCTGAAGAAAAACCTGTACGCGACGAGCTACCTGGTAATGTTTCTCGCCGAGGACGTGAGGGTCAAGGATGCGACTGGTCGATCCCAATGGGTCAACAGCGGGGTAGATTCCCTTTTCGGCAATAGAACGCTGAAGATTAACAGTAGAGTCCAGATGCGTAAAAGTAGTAGCCGGCGCGGGGTCAGTATAGTCGTCGGCAGGCACATAGACAGCCCGAATGGAAGTAACAGCACCCTTGTCGGAAGATGCGATTCGCTCCTGAAGATCACCCATCTC
>DAOVXR010000282.1 GCA_030636065.1 Sedimentisphaerales bacterium
ATTAATAATCATTGTGTGAGGCTAATGGAAATGGAGTTCCTTCGCCAGGTAATCAGACAGGTTAAAACGCAATTAAAAGGTCTTGGCGTCAGTGAGAAACTGGTGGTGATTCTGCTGCTTGTGATTATGTGCGGCGCCGCCTATGTGGTGGTGCAATACAGCTCACAACGCCAAATGGTGCCCCTTCTCGATCAATCCATATCCGAAAATGCGCGGATGAAAATTATCAGGAAACTAAAGGGTTGGAACGAGAAGTACCAGGAACAAGGTGACCGCATAATGGTGCCCGCCTCACGAAGGGACGACCTTTTCGCTCTGTTAGCATACGAAGAACTGCTGCCAAGCGATACGTCCGTGGGGTTTATGAGTGTCCTGAAAGAAAAAGGCAATATCTGGATGCCGGAATATCAACACAAAGACCGGAAAACAATCTACCTGCAAATGGAACTGGCCCGCTCCATCAGTAAATTCCCAGTGGTCAGCAAAGCAGATGTTTTTATCACAGTAGATGACAAACTGTCAATCAACCGCGTAGGGCCGGCGGCCTCGGCCTCCATCCGAATCGAAACCGAAGGCAATATCGGGTCCAAACGGAAACTCGCCTCCACAATTGCCGCATTCGTCAGCGGCGCCAATACCCGTATGAGACGCGAAAATGTCGAAGTGATTATCGACGGTAACCTGGTAGCTGTGGCGGCTGAAGGCGATGATATATCCAGCGAATATATGGAAAAGAAGATAGCGGTTGACAAATATTTGCGAGAGAAAATACTCGGTGCGTTGCCTGTAATTGATAATCTTCGGGTTCAAGTGAACGCCACTTTGCTAAATTCCACTACAAAAATACGCAAACGAGAAATACCAAAAGAGGGAGAAGGGTCGGAAGTTTTCACCGAAGAAAAGCAAACAAGCGAAACGTCAAGCGGTACCGTCCAACAAAATCAGGAACCGGGACTGATCGCGAATGCCACAGCCCCGTCAGCCAATACGGGAGGGACGACACAATCCGATACCTCCACAGAAGACCTTACCAAAATCAAAGTAGTGCCAGGCAGTACAGACACGGAGATTTTCACACCGGCCGGCGGTGTTACAAAAGAAGACCTGACGGCTGTTGTCAGCGTTCCATTAGCCTATATCGAAGAATATATCAAGAGTAGCTCGGCAGACAAAACCAAACAACCAGACAAAGCGGCAATCGATGTGGCCAAGGCTGTTCTGTTACCAGATTTCAAGAAGATTGTTATGGGGGCGGTCGGTCTGATCGAAGGCAAACATGATAAACAAGTTGTCGTAACCACATATTGGGCGCCCGGGACGACGTCAAACGCGGCTGGACAGTCCGGTACGCCAGGTGGGGCCGACGCGGCAGCAGGTGGTTCGACATTTGTCGGTATTACCTCGCAGTACGGCAAACATATAGCAGTTTCAGCATTAGCGCTGATTTCGTTGTTTATGGTTCTGATGATGGTCCGTAAGGCTTCCGGACCAATCGATATTACCGAGGAAGACGCCTCGGCTATGATGGCCGCCGGCCCCAAGCCAATGGACGCCCTGGGGATGGAAGAAAGCAATATCGTAGATGGCGAAGACCCGGGCGGGCTCCTGGCAGGGCTGGAAATGGACGACAGGGCGATACGCTCGCAACAAGTGCTCGAACAGGTCAGAGATATGATCCGCGAAGAACCTGAGGTCGCTGCTACGTTGATTAATAAATGGCTTAAATAGAAAATCAGAAATCAGAAATCAGAAGAGATAGAACACGGATGGTACGGATGCAACGGATTGGCACGGATAAGAAAAGAGAATTCAGAAGAGAGAGTTTAGAAGAGAGAAAAGTGGCGAAAGTGTGAAAGGTGAGGATGGCAATAGTTATTTTGTTGGAATGTTTTAATGGCGGAAGAAGTTGAGAATCAAATATCAGGCCTGCGGAAGTCGGCGATTATCCTGCTCTCACTGGGGCAGGATATAGCTCCGGGAGTGGTCGGCCGTCTGGAACGCAGACAAATAGAGGATGTCTCGCGTGAGTTGGCTGGACTGGACGGGGTTAGTCCCGATGAGCAGGACTGTGTACTCGATGAATTCTATAATCTGGCTATGGCCCATCGCTATATGGAACAGGGCGGACTGGCTTACGCCCAGTCGCTGTTGGAAAAAAGCCTGTCGTCAGAGGATGCCGCCGATATTATCAATCAGGTAACACAAACGATTCAACAGACTCCTTTTCAGTTTCTACAAAAGGCCGAGGCGGAAAATGTTCTTACATTCATCCAAGACGAACACCCCCAGACCATAGCTCTGATATTGGCCCATCTGGGTTCTCAAAAATCAGCGGAAATACTGATGGGACTGACACAACAAAAACAAACCGAAGTAATAAAACGTATCGCAGCGATGGATCAGACTAATCCTGAGGTAATCAAAGAGGTGGAAAAGGGACTTGAGAGCCGACTGAGCGATATTGTTTCGCAGACTTTCGATAAGGCAGGCGGAGTTGATTCGGCAGCGGCTATCCTCAACCTGGCAGATCGCTCGACGGAAAAAGGTATCCTGGAAAATCTCGAGACGGACGATCCCGACCTGGTCGAACAGATCAGACGACTAATGTTTGTCTTCGAAGATATTATGCTGATTAACGATAAGGGTATCCAAAGCGTGCTGAAAGAAGTCGATAACGATGAACTGGCATTGGCGCTCAAGACAGCCAGCGATGACCTGAAAGAAAAGATGTTCGGCAATATGTCCGAACGAGCCTCGCAGCTAATCAAGGAAGATATGGAGTATATGGGGCCGGTGCGGTTAAGCGATGTGGAAGCCGCCCAGCAGAAGATTGTCGATATTGTGCGGCGACTCGAGGATGCCGGTGAGATAATTATCCAGGGCCGAGGCGGTGAATCGGAACTGGTTGGGTAGAAAGGTAATTAAGTATGGTGCTCCTGAAAGCGGCGGAATTCGAGAAAAAGGATCAAGAGAAAACCTCCTTTTTCAATCTCAATGATATTGCCGAAGAGGCGCGTCAGATAATCGCCTCTGCCCGCCGGGAGTCCGAGCAGTTATTAGCCCAGGCCCGGGCGGAGATTGATCGCCGTTTCGAAGAAGCGCAGCGGCAGGGATATCAGGCTGGTCATGAAAAGGGAAGCGGCGAAGGCCGTGAGGCCGGACATCAGCAGGGGCTCGAAGAAGCGAA
>DAOVXR010000233.1 GCA_030636065.1 Sedimentisphaerales bacterium
AAGCATGCCACCCAACAAGCCCATCCAGTGCCGACGCAAACAATCCCAAATGGCAGGCATGGCCCGCCCTACTTAAGATAAACGCGTGGGGCAATTAGTCCACCCCTATATAGGGTGAACTATCGTATTTGCGCGCATTTTATGGTTATTATCGCGAGTGTAAAAATCATAAGTAACAGAGCTATATAGAGATAAAAAAATAAATAATTGTTACCCCGTCGCTTGGGGCGTTGCCCTGGGTGCGCGACAAGATCATTTTGCCCCTTCGGCTGCGTTCAGGGCAAGCCTTTTCAGGGCTAATAATCGCGGCGTCCAGCAATTCTTCTTTCACTCTCTACTTCTTCACGAATGCCCTCCCATCGGTTTTGGCCTTGTCCATCGTTCCAACAGTGGCGTCATAGCGTTCATCAACAGTATCGCGTACATCACACCTTCCGGATAGCCGCCTTTAAGACGTATCAGCATAATCAGGCTTCCCACGCCAATCCCGAATAACACTCGGCCCCCTCTCGTCAGCGGACACGTTACCGGATCAGTTGCTATGAAGAACGCGCACATCATCAGTCCGCCTCCGAACAGATGTACCAGCGGATTGACGTGAACTTGCGCCTCGCCGAACTCCAGCGTACCCGACGGCCCGATATAGAATGTATCGAACAGCCAGGGTATTGTAGCGAAAAACATAGCCGACCCCAGTACTGCCACCGGGATATGCCACGTAATAGTTCGCCTGTAAAGCAGGAACATGCCCCCGATCAGCCAGCATAATGCTGATGTTTCGCCTAACGAGCCGCTTGTCGCACCAAGGAACATTGACTTTAGTTTTTGATTTACCGGCGTGGGTGTGGCTTTTTTTATTTTATTATCGTTGGCCGCGTCTTTGATAGGTTGTTTTGCCATTGCAAGCGGCGTAGCTTCTGTTACCGCCACTACTTCTTGTCCCGCGTCGCAGCGCATTTGCAATATAGCCGCCTGTTCCTGCACTGGCGGTATCCACATCGTCATCATAGTCCCGAAACACGCCATAAGAAATGCCCGCCCCATCATCGCCGGATTGAATATATTACTACCCAGCCCGCCGAACAGCATTTTTCCAACGGAAATCGCTACTATTGTCCCAATCGCTGCCGCCCAGGTCGGCATCGTAGGCGGTAATGACAGTCCCAATATCACAGCCGTTATAATGGCACTGCCGTCTCCGATGGTGCCGGGTTTTTTGCGTACCACATTGAACAGCCACTCGGTAATTAATGCTGACGCCACACAGGCAATCAATACAAGGGCAGCCTGACCCCGGAAGAAATATACCGCCGCTGCCATCGCCGGCAGACACCCGATCATCACCTCGAACATTATCTGTCTGCTCGTCGATGACGACCCCAGATGTGGTGGCGATGACACTATCAGTATCTTATCCGGTTTTTTTTCTTCCTTGCCCATCTTTATATTCACGCTTGCTCAGCCCTCGCGGTTAAGCGGGGGTTCTTAATTCTGTTTTCTGTCTTTCTCATAACTCACAACTCACAACTCTTTTTACTACCAGCTTCGGTCTGCCGTCGCTTTTCGTTTTCTTCCGCTATCCGGGCCATAGCCTTTCCTGCTCTGAGATATTGCAGTAATGGTATCCGTGCCGGACATACATAAGCACAACTGCCGCATTCGATACACGCAAGCAGGTCATATTTTAACGCCGTATCGAGGTTTCGAGCCTTGACGGCATGAGCAATTTGTGTCGGCACAAGTCCCAGCGGGCAATAATCCACGCATCGACTGCAACGGATACAGGCTGTTTCTTCGTCGCGGCTTACTTCGTCGCGGGTCATGACTGTAATTCCGCTGGTACCTTTCAGTATCGGAACATTCAGGTTCGATGTTGCCGGCCCCATCATCGGCCCGCCCAACAACACCTTTTCCGCGGTATCTGTCAGTCCGCCACATTGCTCGATCAGCTCTGAGAGCAGCATCCCCACCGGCACCATAAGGTTACCCGGCTCTTTTACTCCCTTGCCTGTTACTGTTACTATTCTTTCTGTTACGGGTCGGCTTTCCATGCACGCCCATGTTATCGCCGCTGCCGTTGCGACATTTATAACCACCACCCGAACATCGCATGGCAATCCTCCTGTCGGCACTACCTTGCCCAGTACCGCATTGATTAGTTGCCGCTCGCCCCCCTGCGGATATTTTGTCCGGCATACAGCCAATTGAAGATTGTCGGTTTTTTCGATTAAACGTGATAACTGATCAATTGCGTCCGGCTTATTATCCTCGATGGCTATAATACCCCGTTTGGCGCCGCATGTCTTTATTGCTAATTGAACACCGGCTACTATTGTTTCCGGCGCTTCTGCCATCAATCGGTGATCGCTTGTTAGATAAGGCTCACATTCACAGCCATTGACCAGTACCGAATGAATCGGCCGTTTCGGATTCAGGATCAGTTTCACCGCCGTTGGAAACGCCGCCCCCCCCATCCCGACAACGCCCGCCTCTCGGATCGATTTTGTGATTGTTTCGGGGTTATATTTATTCAGGTCAAGGCTGCCTGGCAGTTTCCGCCAATCTTTTTCCGGCGGCTGTTCCTCTCCCACGGTGATTACTACGCTAAGCACTTTACGTCCGCTCGGATGCGGTTGTGGCGAAATCTCTTTGACAACCCCGTTAACCGAACTGTGTACCGGCGCCGATACAAAAGCATCGCTGTTGCCAACTACCTCGCCCGCGGTTACTTCCTGTTTTACTTCCACTGTTGGTTTGCACATCGCCCCGATGTGCTGTAGCATCGGTACTACAATTACCGAACCAGCCTTCAAGACAGCCCGTCTAACCGGAAGTGATTCTGTCAGGCCCTTATGTTCCGGCGGATGGATACCTCGGCGAAATGTATATTTGCCGGAAACTTTTTTATTGTCTTTATCTTTCAAGACCGCCATCACACATCCATTGTCATAAGTTTGCTTACCCGCGAACTAACGGGAAAATTCAATCGTGAGCACCAGTATGTATCGTAATATTTTGCAAAATTTCTGCAAAATATACTGATTCCATGTAAAATACTGGCCAGGTCAATCGACTTGGTGGCAAAGTAAGCGTAACCTGAGGCAGATGAAACGTGATATGCGATAAAGTAGGCCTGCCGAGCCTCATAGTGAACCGACTTTGCCGTTGGTCAGGCCTGATATGTTGTTAAGTGGGCCTGCTTTGTCATGGAGCAGGCCGACTATGTCTCATATCAGACTTACTAAGAGGTATATCAAGCCGCCTGAACCTCATAGTCGAGCGACTATGCCATAAAGTTGGTCAACTATGCCATAAAGTCGGTCAGCTATGCCACTAAGTCGATCAACTATGCCGTAAAGTCGGTCAACTATGCGACATAGTAGATGTGATATATGGACCTTTCGTTCGGTGGTGTGATTTATAACACTTTACAGACAAAGGTGTTACGATTTTCCAAAACAGGTTTTGCTACTATTAGGACGTTAATTGATGAGTATATGGGTATAAGGGTGTAAGGGTAGAAGGGTAGAAGGGTAGAAGGGTGAAAGAGTAGATGGGTGGGAGGGTGGAAGAAAAATCGAACATTCAACATTCAACGTTCAACGTCGAATCAAAGAAATATTGAATAAAGAAAGAGGTGAATAGCGAAGGACAGGAAGGGAATGGACGAACATGGACAAACATGGACGGATATGGACAATGGCAAAATTAAATACTTTGACGCTGATTGCG
>DAOVXR010000316.1 GCA_030636065.1 Sedimentisphaerales bacterium
CGTATGGCTATTAGTTCTTCGCTTGGCCTTATGACATAAACCAGGCCGTTGGCATATACAGGCGAAGGCGCCACATCACCATACAGGCACTTCGCCCGCCAAATCTCGACGCCGGTAGCCGGGGCATAGGCAATCACCCACGGATCGGCGCAAGTAATCAACTGGGCGTTGGCTTTCGAGTCTGTTTTCGGATCGGAGTTAATGATTATGGGTGTTGACCATGAATTGGCCACAGGTCTTTTTATTTCCCAGACCGTTTTGCCGGAGCGGCCGTCCAGGGCCAACAGTTTTGAGAGCCCGTCTTCGTCGGTGGCCTGATCGTATTTAATTATCAGCAGATTTTGATACATAACCAGGGAAGTGGCATATCCATAAATACTATCCGGAAGCCCGATATTTCTGGCCCATATTATTTTTCCCGTAAAGTTCAGACAGATAACGTCTCCGTTGGCAAAAATAGCATATACTCGCTGTCCGTCGGTAACGGCGGTCGGGGCGGCGAAGCCCGTATCTTCCATAACATCCGGCGGCTCGGAAGCGGCCTGTGGGAGTGTGGGGACGGCTTTTTGCCAAAGGAGTTTTCCGGCTTCGGCGTCAAAGCAGTACACTTCACGTTTTTTTTCATTTGCGCCGGTCAGAAAGATTTTATTCCCCCATACAATCGGGGAATTTTCGCCTGGCAGCGGGATACTGGTTTTCCAGAGGATGTTTTCGCCGGTACTGCCGTTCCACCGGGCAGGAATGTTTTTATATGTTGAAATACCAAGGCCGCCGGGACCGCGAAATCGCGGCCAACTGTTGGTAACCTGTTCCGGCTCCACGCCAGCGGTAAAAGTTAAATCTTGCGACGAGCTTACAGTCAGCAGGGTCGCCGCACCGAGAACTGCGACCATAATGATTACCGACCGGAAAGCAAGGTTGGCGTTTCGTTCAGTGGCAATCTGGTAATTGAAAATACTCTGGGGCGCGGAAAATATTTTCCGGTAGCCGATGGCCTTCGCGACGCTGATCAAAAAGATGATGATCCCGCCTATCAATAAGTAGCTGCCCCACCTGGAATAGTTTTGACGCTGGAAATATTCGTTTCTGAGCTGTGAGTCGAGTTCACGAATTCTGTTTTTTAGGTTCTCGTCTTTCGTATTTTCCAGGAGCAGTATTTTCAGCCTGACCAATTCGTCCGATTCCAATGGGCCTGAGAAACTTGTTCGGAAATGGTTCGACAGGAGCAGGACGCAGACAATCACAGAAAAAAGCCCCGCCACTACAGCCGTTCTTACCGCGGTCCGATAGCGAATCTGGTCCCTGATGGTATTATCGGGTTTGTCGTTGTATTGCGATGTTTCTTTCTGGTCCATATTATTTTCCGGATTCCTTGCCTCTGGCGTGTTCACGCGGGCAGTAATCGAAGCATCGTCCGCAACTCACGCAACGGCCCCGGTCAGGCTCGAAGTCGTTTCGGGTCCGCCGGGTGATAAGGGCAATCAATTTTGACATAGCAATCAGACCGACAAACACACCAAACAACATTGAGCCTTGGGTGAACCGGTTTCCAATCTGAATGGCTTCATCGTATAATTCCTCGATCGGTTGGCCGGTTGCCCGGAACGCGTCGCTTTCGTCGATGGTGTCTTCGGCACGGCCGGTTTCTTCGAGGTGTATTCGTTCGGCCAGACGAACTCTGCTGTTCATTCGTGAGAATGTGGGGGCGAGCTGGGTTCCCGCCCAGCCGAAGGCAATAATGACAAACGGAAACAAAATGGCCAGGACTAATAGTTTTATTCTGCCGGTGCGGTAACTGCTTGGCGGTGGGGCGGTATAGGGAGTCTGAATCGCGCCGAAGGGGCAGGCGTTTTCGCACAGTCTGCATTGGATACATTCGTCTGGCGTAGTGGTAACCCGCCATCTGGAGAACCTTGAGAGGATTCGCAATATTACGCCGTAAGGACAGAAGAAACGGCAGTATGGCCGCCCGATGAACAACCCGATCAATAAAAAACAAACACCCAGAATCAGGATTTCCAGACTTCCGCTCAGTCGGAAAAAGCTGACAAAGGGGTCATATTGGCAGATAATAAACGCGCTGCCGGTGGCGGCGAAGAGCACAGCGGCGCCCAGATATACGTACCCCAGCATCCCCAGCGGGTACTCCAGCCAACGGGGCAATTGTAAAGGGTGTATTAGAACAAGGTCCTGTATGGCGCCTAATGGACAGACGGCAGCGCAAAATGTCCGGCCGAAAAACAAGGTAAATACCAGTGGTAACGCAAAAAAGAAGATTACCGTAACAGGAACGGCATAGGTGGAATCGAACAGGGCCAGAGTTACGTTTTGAATAGCTCCGATCGGGCAGACACAGCCCTCGCGCCAAAATCCGAAATATACAAGGGAAAAAATTGTCAGGTAGAAAATCCCCCGCCTGGATCGTTTTTTCAAGGCCAGCCAGGACGCCAGTGATAAAGCCCCCAGCAGTACCGCCATATCAAGGAATTCGTAGGTTAGTGAGCGGGGCGATGGTACTGTGGTCAGTGGTAGTTCGTGGCCGCTCTCGAACTGTGGTGGCGGAAAGCGTTCTGAGCCGGAAGCGGCACCGGAGGCGTATAATAGCGGGGTTGCGTATAACACGCATAGCAGGATGTGAGAGAGCCTTATCATTCGTCTTGGTGTACTTCCTTAAGCAGATAGGGTTGATCCGCCGACACACGCCGGAAGGCGCCGGAGGGACATGATTTGGCAATGGA